>DATEXK010000001.1:0-6471 GCA_035257065.1 Gaiellaceae bacterium
AGGGCCGTGGGCGACGTTACGCGCGAGGTGCTCGCGTCCGTCCGCGACGTCGGCGGGCCGGTCGAGATCAACCTCGCGCCGCAGGAGACGACGTGGAACACGCCGCTCGACGAAGACGACGAGCACGCGACCTTCGATCCCGGCCACGTCACGACGTACTTCGCTGCGGCGACTCGTGCCGCGCAGGTCCTCGCCGAGCTTCGGGCGCCGTACCGGGGCCGCTCGACGCCGGTCAACGCGTGGTGGGGGTCGTTCGACTTGGCGGTGAACCTCTTCTCCGGCCAACCGGCGAAGCCGCCGTCGGACGACTTCATCATGCGCAACGCAATGGATGCGGAGGAGGTCGCCGTCGGCTGGTGGCCGGGCGATGCGCGGTACGGCCGAGCGGCGTTCTACGCGTACGCGCATCCCGCGCCGGAAGGATTCTCCGACGCCACGCTCGCACCGGCGGCCGCCCACTGGGACGCGACACTCGGCGAGTTCATTCTCGACTGGGACGACATTCGCGGCGACCCTGATCCGCACGGGGCCGCGCTCGCGTTCGCCCGTTCCGCCGTTCGCCACGCGTGCAGCGTGTGCGGCTGGGACCCCGCGCTGGCCGCGAGCGCGCAGGGGACACCGCCGCCCGTCGTCTAAACCCGGTAGCGTCGCAGCCGTGAACCGGCGCGAAATCCGCTCGTGGTTGATGGACATGGACGGCGTGCTCGTCCACGAGAACAACGCGATCCCCGGCGCCGACCGCTTTCTCGCCCGCTTGCGCGAGCTCGGCATCCCGTTCCTCGTGCTGACCAACAACTCGATCTACACGCGACGCGACCTCTCGGCGCGGCTGCGGGCGGGCGGCCTCGACGTCCCGGAGGAGGCGATCTGGACGTCCGCGCTCGCGACGGCACGATTCCTCGAAGACCAGCGCCCGGGCGGCTCGGCGTTCGTGATCGGCGAGGCGGGGCTCACGACCGCGCTCCACTCGGCCGGCTACACGCTCACCGAGCGCGACCCGGACTACGTCGTGCTCGGCGAGACGCGGACGTACAGCTTCGAGCGCATCACGCAGGCGATCCGGCTCATCGCCGGCGGGGCGCGCTTCATCGCCACGAACCCCGATGCGACGGGCCCGACGCCCGACGGCCCGCTCCCGGCGACCGGATCGGTCGCGGCGCTGATCAGCAGGGCAACCGGCGTCGATCCGTACTTCGTCGGCAAGCCGAATCCGTTGATGATGCGGTCGGCGCTGAACGCGATCGACGCCCATTCGGAGACGGCGGCGATGGTCGGCGACCGGATGGACACCGATGTCGTCTCGGGCCTCGAGGCGGGCATGCACACGGTCCTCGTGCTCACGGGCTCGACCTCGCGAGAGGAAGCCGAGCGGTTTCCGTACCGGCCGTCGCGGATCGTCGACTCGATCGCGGATCTCGTCGACGAGCTCGGCGTGAGCGGCTCGAGCGACTAGAGCGACTGCGGCGGGCTGCCTCCGCACGAGTATCGTCGGCGGGATGTGGGCCACCGAGACCGACGGCCGCCCGGCCGACCCCGGGGCCGCCGAGATCAGCGTCACGCTCTCGCAATCCGGGCCGCGCTACGTCTCGGCCGACTCGGAGTTCGCGGTGTGGTCGGCAACGCTCGGCGAGGAGCGCGACGGTGAGCCGGTGACGCTCGTCGGCCCGCTCGGACACGTGAGCCCGGGAGACCAGCTTGTCTGCACCGGCACGTTCTCGGAGCATGCGCGCCACGGTTGGCGGTTCGGCGTCACGACCTTCCGCTCGGCACTGCCGCAGTCGCCGGAGGGCATCGCGCTCTGGCTCATGACACGCGTGCCCGGCATCGGCCGAACCTTCGCGCGAGCGATCGTCGATCACTTCGGCGCGGAGCACGTCTTCAAGGAGCTCGACCGCGACCCGGAGCGGCTGCGCGAGGTGCGCACGAAGGCCGGGCGCGCGATCTCGCGCAAGAGCGTCGAGCGGGCGATCGTCGCCTGGCGTGAGGTCGCGACGATCCGCGAGGTCGAGACGTTCCTCTTCACGCACGGCATCAGCGCGGGGCTTGCCGCGCGGCTCGTGCGTCAGTACGGCGAGAACGTGGTCGCGCTGCTCATGCAGGACCCCTACCGGCTCACGGAGCTGCCGCGGATCGGCTTCAAGATCGCCGACCGCATCGCGCGCTCACTCGGCATCGAGCTCGATGATCCACAGCGCCTGCGCGCGGGCCTGCTCTTCGTGCTCGAGCAGGCGGAGTCGGACGGCCACACGTTCCTGCCCGTCGACGAGCTCTGGCAGGCCGCTGCGAAGCTGCTCGAGGTCGGCGAGCTCGAGCAGCTCGAATCGGCGGTGCGGGCGCTCGTGCTCGCGGCCGAGGTCGTGCTGGACGGCGAGCGGGTGTACGTCAGCGAGCTGTACGAGATGGAGTGCCGGCTCGCACTCGCGCTCGGCGAACGCGCACGTGCCACTCCCGTCGAGCTCTTCGCGGCGCCGAACCGTCCGGACGTGCAGGTCTCCGACGAGCAGTGGGCCGTCGTCGAGCTCGTGCGCACGCGCCCGCTCGTGCTGCTCACGGGTCTTCCGGGCGCCGGCAAGACGCACACGCAGCGTGTGCTCGTCGACACCGCGCGCCGCGCGCGGAAGCGTGTGCTGCTCTGCGCGCCGACCGGCAAGGCCGCACGGCGGATGCGCGACCTCACAGGTCACGACGCGATGACGATCCACCGCGCGCTCGGCTACTCGCCTGCCGAGGGCGGCTTCCAGCGCGACGAGAGCTCGCCGCTCTCCGACGACTTCGACCTCGTGATCGTCGACGAGGCGTCGATGCTCTCGCTCGAGCTCGCCGACGCGCTCTTCCGCGCCGCGGGCGATTGCCACGTGTTGCTCGTCGGCGACACAGACCAGCTGCCCCCGATCGGAGCGGGCAGCGTGCTGGCCGACCTCGTCGAGTGCGGCGTCGTGCCGCGCGTCCACCTGACGGCGATCTACCGGCAGGCGGCGCGCTCGCTGATCATCCAGAGCGCGCGCCGCATCAACGCCGGCGAGCTGCCGTTCCTGTCGTTCGAAGAGGCGCGCGCGACGCTCGGGCCCGACGCGGAGTTCGACGAGGATTTCTTCTTCATCGCCCGGCACGGGCCGGACTCGATGCGCGAGGCGGTGGTGGAGGTCGTCTGCGAGCGGATCCCGGCTCGGTTCGGGCTCGACCCACGCACCGACGTGATGACGCTCGTCCCGATGCGCAAAGGCCCGGTCGGGCTGGAGGCGTTGAACGCAGAGCTCGAGCGGCTGCTCAATCCGGGAAGCCGGCCCGTCGTCGTCGCCCGCTCCGGCCTGCGCCTGGGGTCGCGCATCGTGCAGACGAAGAACGACTACACGCCCGACCGCGAGGTGATGAACGGCGAGGTCGCCTTCATCGTCGAGTGGGACGACGAGGAGGGCGAGGCGCGGCTCTCGCTCGACGACGGCGAGCGGGAGATCGTCGTGCCCGCCGTCGCGCTCGAGACGTACGACCTCGCGTGGGCGCTCACCGTGCATCGGTCTCAGGGCTCCCAGTTCCCGGCCGTCGTCGCGCCCTGGTCGACGGCGTACGCGGTGATGCTCTCCCGCGCGCTCCTCTACACGGCGGTGACGCGGGCGCAGCGCCTCTGTGTGCTCGTCGGCGAGCGCAAGGCGGTCTCGATCGCCCTCGCGCGGAGCGAGCAGCGGCGGCGCCACTCGGCGCTCGCCGGGCGGATCGTCGACGCTACCGGCTGACGCAGGGACGTCCGGCCTGGCACGTACCGTTTGGGACATGGCCAAGCCAATGGAGGAGTGGTCGATCGACGAGCTCCGGATGGAGGCCGTTCGCGTGGCCGAGGAGCTCGCGCGGCGCGCCGCGGTGCCGGCGCCGGGCGGCGGCAAGAAGCCGCGCGTCGACATCGTCCGCGCCTGCGAGAACTGGGTGCGCGGCGTCGCCTGGGACGAGACCTTCACGGTCGAGATGGTCGAGGACGAGCTCGCGCTCCACGAGCGCAAGGCCGGGCAGACGCTCGGGCCGCTCGACCGCGAACGGCTGACGCAGCTCTGGCTCGCCCTGCGGAGCGAGCGCTACCGCGACGCGGCCTGACGCACCGGCGAGCTTAGACTCGCCTTGTGGTCAAAGTCCGCTTTGCGCCGAGCCCCACCGGATCGCTGCACCTCGGCGGCGCGCTCAGCGCGGTCGCGAACCGGCGGTTCGCCGACGAGCACGGCGGCCGGCTCCTGCTGCGGATCGACGACACGGACGCGGCGCGCAACATCGAGGGTGGGGCCGAGGCAATCGAAGCCGATCTCCGTTGGCTCGGCGTCGGCTGGGATGAGGGGCCTGTGCGCCAGAGCGAGCGATTCGTGCGTCACCGCGAGGCGGCGCACACGATCGGCGAGCCCGACGCCGAGGGCGCCCTACGCTTCGGCCAGACGACGCTGCTGCGCCCCGACGGCACGCCGACCTATCAGCTCGCGAGCGCCGTCGACGACCACGACTTCGAGATCTCGCACGTCATCCGCGGCTCCGACCATCGCGCCAACGCCGAGCTGCAGTCGGAGTTGATCCGCGCGCTCGGAGGCGAGCCGCCGGAGTACATCCACCACGGCCTCCTCCTCGGCGAGGACGGCCACAAGCTGTCGAAGCGTCACGGCGCGTCGTCGCTCGCCGATCTCCGCGACGCGGGGATCCCGGCCGAGGCCGTGCGCGCGTACCTCGAGGAGCTCGGGCTGCCGCGCCACGACGTCCATCTCGACTTGACGCGGTTGCGCCGGCTCTCGACCGAGGCGCTTGCCGCGTTGTCGGACGAGGAGCTCGCGGCGCGCGTCGGCGCTCCCGTCTCGGTTGCTCCGGTGCTCCGCGGTGCGCGCGATCTCGCCGAGGCGCGCGAGTACGCGTCGCACGTCCTCGAGCCGATCGCGGTGACGGTGGACGCGCCCGAGACGCTCGCGCGCTTCCGCGAGCTCGTCGAGCGAGGGCTCGATGCAGGCGATGTCGTCAGGGAGCTCAAGGCGGTGGGCGGCGACCTGAAGTCGGTCCGGCTTGCGCTCACCGGGCGTGCGCGCGGGCCGGAGCTGCGAGCGGTGATCGCGGCGCTGCCGCGGGACGAGCTGTTGCGCCGCTCACTAGGCTAGGCCCATGCGTCTCTACAGCACGTTGCAGCGCGGCCTCGTCGAGCTGCCGCCGCCGGAGGCCGGTCCGGTTCGCATGTACTTCTGCGGGCCGACGGTCTACCAGCGCGCACACATCGGCAACGCACGGCCGTTCGTGCTCGGCATGTGGCTGCGGAGCTGGTTGAAGCAGCGAGGCTACGACGTGACGCTCGTGCACAACATCACCGACGTGAACGACAAGATCTACGACGCCGCCCCGGGCGCGAGCGCCGAGCTGGCCGCGCGTGCGACCGAGTGGTATCTCGAGGACACCGGCGACCTCGGTCTCGGCAGGCCGGACGGCTTGCCGCTGGCCACGGAGCACATTCCGGGAATCGTCCAGTTCATCGAGCAGCTGCTCGAGCGCGATGCCGCGTACGCGGTCGAGGGCGACGTCTACTTCCGCGTCGCGCGCGACCCGGAGTACGGGCGTCTCTCCGGGCAGCGGCCCGACCAGATGGAGCAGGGCGAGGAGCCGAGCCCGCTGAAGGAGGATCCCCGCGATTTCGCGCTCTGGAAGGCGAACAAGCCGGGCGAGGACACCGCCTGGGACGCGCCGTGGGGCCGGGGCCGGCCCGGCTGGCACATCGAGTGCTCCGCCATGGCGGAGGAGGCGTTCGGGCCGGTCTTCGAGATCCACGGCGGCGGTCTCGACCTCGTCTTCCCGCACCACGAGAACGAGCTCGCGCAGTCGCGCGCGCTGGGCCACGAGTTCGCGCGCATCTGGACGCACAACGGGCTGCTCGAGTTCGGGGGCGAAAAGATGTCGAAGTCGCTCGGCAACGACGTCTCACTCCGCAACGTGATCGACACGTGGGGGAGAGAGGTCGTGCTCCTGTTCTTCATGACGGCGCACTGGCGCAAGCCGATCGACTTCACGGACGAGACGCTGCAGCAGGCAGAGGCTCAACGGCGCACCTTCCGGGCTGCGTTTGCTGCACACCTCGGCGTCGTTCGCGACGAATCGCTGCCCTGGAGCGCCTTCGAAGCTGCGCTCGATGACGATTTCAATACCCCGGAGGCCTTGGCGATCCTTCACCGCTGGCGTGCCGACGGTCAGATGGACCGAGTGCGTAAGGGACTCCGTGTCTTCGGCCTTCATACGCTTGCGCAGTTCGAGAATCCACCACCACGTCTCGTCAAGCTCGCCGAGGAGCGGCAGGCCGCGCGCAAGCAGGGCGACTACGAACAAGCGGATCGGCTGCGTGCGGAGATCGAAGATGGCGACTGGGAGGTTCAGGACATCGCCGAGCCTCCGGGCTTCCGCCTGGTACCCCGATGACGCGCGAGCAGGTCTACGGCCGCCGTCCGGTGCGCGAGGCGCTCCGCGGGCCGCGCG
>DATEXK010000002.1:0-2482 GCA_035257065.1 Gaiellaceae bacterium
ACGCCGCCACGCTCGTCGCGCTCGCCGACACCGCCGCCGGCTACGGGTGCCTGCTGAACCTCCCGGAGGGTGGCACCGGGTTCACGACGATCGAGCTGAAGACGAACTTCATGCGCAGCGCGCGCGAGGGAACGATCACCTGCGAGGCGCACCTCGTGCACGGCGGCCGGACGACCCAGCTCTGGGACGCGACGATCGACGACGCCGAAAGCCGGCGGATGGCCGTCTTCCGCTGCACGCAGCTCGTGCTGCGAACGGGCTAGGCGGCGCGAACGACGCGCCGGCTGTCCGCGATGCCGGAGTCCTCGCGCAGGAACTCCTCGACGACGGCGTACACGGCCTGGCGGGCCGCGTCGGGCATCTCGTGCAGCCGCGGAGCGATCCGCAGCAGCTCGTCATGCCAATCCATGATGCGGTCGTAGAGATCGGTCGGCACAAGCGCATCGTGCACCGATTCTCCCTTCTTGCAATCCCCCTTTTGCCGCAAGGCAACACGGAAAACTACTGCTAGCGCCTACCCGTTTTGTAGCCCCGGGCCATGAAACAGCGGTCACAGAGGGTGGCCCACGGCGCCGTCCGCGAGCCGCAGACCTTGCAGCGGCCGATCGTCGGATCCTCGATCTCCGCCCGCAGCATCTGGACGACCCGAGCGGCGGCCGCCTCCTCGAGCGCCGCCGCCTTCTCGATCGTCACGCCCGCGACACCCGGGTACTGGAGCCCGAACCAGCGGAGAATCGACGCCTCGCGCGCGGCCGCCTCCGCCTCGCCGAGCGCGGCCGAGCGCAGCCGGTGCGGGTCGAGGATCCAGGTGAGGATGGCCCGCTGCCGCTGGTCGCCCGCGACCGCGCTCGCCAGCGTGCCGAGCAGCGGCAGCCCGTCCTCGTCGATCGGCGCCTGCATCAGCTTCCACACGTCGGCGAGCTCGAGCCGCTTGCGGGCGTGGCGCAGCGCGTCGCGCACCGCATCGAGCCGCGCGAGCAGCGGCTGGATCGACTCGACGGCGAGCCACCCCTCTACCGCCCAGTAGCGCAACGCCGCATTCCGCCAGGCGTGCAGCGCAGGCTCGATCTCGTCGACGCGCGACACGTTCAGGTCGGCGAGCTGCGGCCGGAGGCGGCCGGTGTCGACGACGCGGTAGCCGAGATGCCCACCTGGAAGCTCGATGTGCGGAGTGAGCGCGTCGCGCACGAGCTCCGGATCCGGCTTGGCCCACGGCACGCCGGTGAGCACGCCGACGTGGCCGCGCTCGTGGAACCCGAACCGCCCGGCCCGGCCGGCGATCTGCGCGATCTCCCACGGCTCGAGATCTCGGCGCTCCTTGCCGTCGAACTTCTCCGTCTCGGCGAAGAGCAGCGTCTCGCACGGCAGGTTCACGCCGTGCCCGATCACGTCGGTCGAGGCGCACACCTCTGCCGCGCCCGAGATGAAACGGTCGATCTCCTCGCGGCGCGACGCGAGCGGCATCGCGCCGTACAGCACGGCGACGCGTCCCGGGTGCAGCGCGTTCAGCTCGCCCGCAAGCCCGATCACCGCTTTGCGGCTGAAGGCGACGACGACGGTGCCCGGCTTCAGGCCGGCAACGCCGCGCTTGCCGAGCCAGTCGAGCGGCGTCTTGCGCTCGAAGAAGCGCAGCTCCGCGTTCGGGAACGCGTGCTGGACGAGCGGCAGCGCCTCGACCGCGCCGAGCAACAGGATGTGCCGGTACTCGCCGCCGAGCATGAGCCGCGTCCAGGCCGAGCCGCGCTCCTCGTCCTCGGCCCACTGCACCTCGTCGAGCACGAGCGTCTCACCGTGCAGCGGCGCCATCTCCGCCGTGCAGCAGATGATCGGCGCGTCGGGGTTGACGCGCTCCTCTCCGGTGACGAGACCGACGCCGTCCTCGCCGAGCTCGGCGGAGAGCCGCCGGTGCGCCTCCTGCGCGAGCATCCGCAGCGGCGCCGCGTAGACGCCGCGGCCGTTCTCGACGAGGAAGCGCAGCGCGTCGTGCGTCTTGCCGGAGTTCGTCGGGCCGAGATGCGCGATCACCGTCTCGGGCTCGGTCCTCCGCTGCGGCAGGCGGACGGTCAGCTCGGAGACCGGCTTGCGCGGCGGCTGACGCGCCGTGTGGCGAGTGCTCCGGCTGGGTCGCTTCTGTCGTTGGTTACGCCCGGCCATGCACCCACGGTAACGGCGGAGACCGCCCGACCTACGACTAGACCTGGAGGAAGCGGCGGAGCGTGAGGACTGAGCCGGCCGCGCCGAGGAGGAGCCCGGCGCCGATCAGGGCGAGCGCGTTCAGCATGAACGGAAGCGCGTGGACGTCGGAGCCGCCGCCGATGTGGGGCAGGATCGCGCCCAGCGCAAGCTCCTTGCCGAGGATCAGGAGCACCACCGCGAGGATCGAGCCGCCGAGGCCGCAGATCAGCCCCTCGAGCATGAACGGGCCGCGGATGAACCAGTTCGTCGCCCCGACGAGCTTCATGACCTCGATCTCACGCCGCCG
>DATEXK010000003.1:0-5129 GCA_035257065.1 Gaiellaceae bacterium
GCGGGGATCGCAGGGAGTGACGACCCCTGCGATCCCCGCACCTTGTTGCACACCTACGCGCCTGCCGCGCCACCTCCCGGAGCGGCCGCAGCTGCAGCCGGGATACCGGACGGGAACCCGAGGGACGGGATGTCCGAGGGGTAGACCTCGTGACCGTGGACGGCGATGTCGCCCGTCTCCATGTCCGCCTCGCTCATCCGCAGCGGGACGAAGAGACCCACGAGCTTGAGCAGGATGAACGTCATGACCCCGGAGAAGACGATCACCCAGAGCGCGGTGTACGCCTGCCACTTGAGCAGATGCAGGCTGCCGGTCACCGAGAACCCGGGGACGACCTGCATCGCCGAGTCGGCGAGCACGCCGGTCAGCAGACCGCCGAGCAGGCCGGCGAAGCCGTGCGTGTAGATCACGCCGAGCGTGTCGTCGACGCGCCGGAACGGCCTGACCAGCGCCAGGTAGTTGTAGGCGACGTACACGACGACCGATGCGATCGCGCCGATCGCCATCGCGCCGAAGCCGTTCACGAAACCGGCCGCCGGCGTGATCGCGACGAGACCGACGATCATGCCGTTGACGCTGCCGAGCAACGACGGCTTGCGCTTGGTCGCGTAGTCGCACAGCACCCAGACGAGGAACGCAACGGCCGTGGCGAGGTTCGTGTTCAAGACCGCGGAGGAAGCGTCCAGGCCGGCGTTGTACGGGTCACCGCCGTTGAAGCCGTTCCAGCCCAGCCAGAGCAGACCGGCGCCGAGGGCGACCATCGCCAGGTTGTTCGGCGCGTCGATCTCGCGGTCACGCGAGAGACGAGGGCCGATCACCCAGGCGGCGACGAAGCCCGAGACGCCTGCGGCGAGATGGATCACGTAGCCGCCGCTGAAGTCGACCGCCCCGTGCAGGGCGAACCAGCCGCCGCCCCAGATCAGGAACGCGTTGACCGTGTAGACACAGGTCGACCAGAGCAGGACGAACGGGATCCAGGCCTTGAAGTTCACACGGCCGAGCACCGAGCCGAGCATCAGGATCGGCGTGATCGCCGCGAAGACAAACTGGAAGTAGACGAGCGACGACTTCGGAAAGTCGAGCACGCCCGCTGGGCCGAGGTTCGGGATCTTCGCCTGTCCCTGCAGCGCGTGGTGGTTCAACACCGGGCCCGGCTTCCCGAGGAAGTTGCCGAGGAAGCTTCCCCCCTTCTGCCCAAAGATGTGCATCGGGTGGCCGAAGCCCATGTTGTAGCCGTAGAGGACCCACATCAGCAGCACGAGTGCAAAGGCGACAAACGCGAGCATCATGCTGTTCACCGACCACCGCTTCTGCATGACGCCGCCGTACAGGACGACCAGCCCCGGCACGCTCATGAGGCCGACGAGCGTCGCCGCCGTCAGCTGCCATGAGTTGTCGCCCGGGTTCAACCAATGGGGATAGAGCATTCCTCATCTCCTTTCCGAGGTCATCCCCGCAGCGCTCCCGCCCCGGCCGCCTCGTTCGCCCAACCAAAAAAGCCCCAAGACTCGCGAGAGTCTTGAGGCCTCATTGCCTCCGCGGGCGGCACCGTGCCGCTCGCTGCGCGCACCATAGAACTGCTCCCGCTGGAAAGTCAAGCTGGAACCCATCGACCGCGTTGCGTCACTCGTTGCTGCGCGAAATTGGCCCTACGTGGCTTGGAATGGCGTCGTTGCAGGCCTCGAGCGCAGTGCGGAAGGCCTCGAGAGCGCGTGTGTTGAAGAGAACAAAGCGGACAACTTCGACAGGTGGCGCCCACGCCTCCCGTACCGCGGCGATCGCCACGGGCGCCGCGAGCTCGACCGGATAGCCGTACACCCCGGTCGAGATCGCCGGGAAGGCGACCGTTCGGCAGCCGAGCGACGCCGCGAGCTCGAGCGAGCGCCGGTAGCACGACCCGAGCAGCTCCGGCTCGCCCTCGCCGCCGCCGCGCCACACCGGGCCGACCGTGTGAATGACGTGGCGGGCGCGCAGGCTCCCCGCACCCGTCGCCTTGGCGTCTCCGGTCGCACACCCGCCGAGGAGCCGGCACTCGGCGAGCAGCGACGGGCCCGCGGCGCGGTGGATCGCGCCGTCCACCCCACCCCCACCGAGCAGGCTCGAGTTCGCCGCGTTGACGATCGCGTCGGCGTCCTGCTCGGTGATGTCACCGTGAAGAAGCTCGATCACGCTGCCAACGCTAGACCGTGAGGCGAGGGTAGCGAAGCGAACTCCAGAGGTTTTCGATTCCTGCCTCCGAACAAATGTGGCCGGGGGGCGTGGCGCAAAACGCCCGACCCGTCTACAGTGCGCCAGGCGAGCTCGGGGGGAACATGCACGCTGCGGTACTCGCGTTTCGGACGATCAATCTCGTCGCCTACACGGCGCTCGGTCTCGTCGCGCTCGTCTACTGGCGGCGCAGGAAAGACGGCGCCTCGATGTGGGCTGCGGCGACGTTCGGCTCGCTCGGGCTGCTCGAGCTTCTCAGCCTCGTCCCCGCTCACCCGGGAGACATTCCCGAGCGCGCGCTCCAGCGGGTCGACATCGCGCTGCTCGTGCTCTTCCCCTACCTCATCTTCCGCTTCACGACCGCGTTCAGGCCATCGGGCCGCACCTTTGCGAACGCGCTCTTTTCGCTGACGGCGATCCTCGTCGTCTGGACGTTCGCGCTCCCCCGCATCCCGCAACCGGATGAGAAGCGCCCCGGCTTTCTCGTCGCCTGGCTGATCGTCTTCATGATCCACTGGTCGGTGCTGTCGATCGTGTCGGCCCAGCGGCTCTGGCGCGCGGGCGCGGCCCAGCCCACGGTCTCGCGCCATCGCATGCATCTCCTCGCGATTGCCCTGGCAGGACTGATCGTCGCGCTGCTGCTGGCCGTCTTCACCACCAACCGCTACTCGGGGCTCAGTGTCGCGTCCGGAGCGCTCGGGTTCCTCAGCGCCGTCGCATTCCTGCTCGGCTTCGCACCGCCTCCGCTCATCCGGCTCTGGTGGCGTACCCCGGAGACGGCGCGCGTGCAGGCGGCCATCAGGAGCCTGCTCGCGTTCGCCGAATCGCAGGAGGAGGTTGCCTCGCGCGTTCTCGAGCCCGCGGCCGCGATCGTCGGCGCACGCGCGATCGCGATTCGCAACGCGGACGGCACCGTCGTCGGCGCGTGGAACGTTCCCGACGACGCCTGGGCGAGCCTCGAGCCCGGACGGGAGCCGCTGCCGCTCTGGCCCGATGCGGAGCTCGTCGACCTCGATGTCCCGGGCGGCAGCCTCGTCCTGTGGACGTCGCCGTACGCGCCGTTCTTCGGCGACGAAGAGCTCGCGCTCCTGCGCACACTCGGGGCGCTGACCGGTCTCGCGCTCGACCGCGTCGCCCTCTTCCAGGCCGAGCACGAAGCGCGCCTCGCGCTCGAACGCGCGAACGAGGTGAAGTCGAACTTCGTCGCGCTCGCCGCTCACGAGCTGCGAACGCCGATGACGACGATCCACGGCTTCGTGACGACGTTGCACCACCTCTCCGACCGGCTGGACGAGAGCCAGCGCGAGCAGGTGCGGGACGCACTCCTCCAGCAGACACAGCGCATGGCGGCCCTGATCGAGCAGCTGCTCGATCTCTCCCGCCTCGACGCCGAAGCGATCGACATCGCCCCCGAGCTGATCAACGTGCGCGACCAGGTCCGAGACATCGTCGCGGCCGTCGCGCCCGATCCCGGCGTCGTCGACATCGCGATCGGCGACGACACGGTCACAGTCGCCGACCGCGCAGCGCTGGAGCGCATCGTGTCGAACCTCGTCACGAACGCGTTCCGCTACGGGACGCCGCCCGTGACGGTGCGCGCAGAGCAGACCGACCGGCACTTTCGCCTCTCGGTCGAGGATTGCGGCGTGGGCGTGGCGGCGGAGTTCGTCCCGGACCTCTTCGAGCGCTTCTCGCGCAGCCAGGGCTCGGGCGCACCCGCCGTCGGCACGGGCCTCGGGCTCGCCATCGCCCGCTCGTACGCGCGCGCCCACGGCGGAGACCTGCTCTACGAGGACGCGTCCCCGCACGGCGCGCGCTTCATGCTCGTCTTGCCGGCTCAGCTGCCGCGCGCCGACGTGCTCGACGGCTGAGGTTCGCTTCGGTTAGAGGCTTGATGCGAATTGGACGCACGCACGGATGGTGTGCCAGACGCTGCGCGCTTCGCCCGGATCCGGCTTGAACGTAGTAACCGCTATGCCCTGCGCCGGATCCGACCAAATCGCTTGGTCTGGCCCATCCCCGCACGCACGGCTAATCCACATCAAGCCTCAGAAGTCGGCGTCGATCCGGCGGGCCGCGAAGACGCCTGCAACACCGCCGAGGAACGAGCCGATGATCGAGGCGGCCGAGAACGAGCCCTGGCCGACGTAGGTCGGCAGGTAGCCGCCCACCGTCGAGCCGACCATCACACACATGGCAATGACTTTCTTGTTCATTGTTCGAGAATCGGAGGACGCCCGGCGCTCCTCCATCCCCCGGGTGGGTCATGCAGACTGTGGATACCGATGGATAGCTGGGAAGAAGGCTTCGACATCTGGACGCCGGGGACGCCGCGGGAGGCGGGGGAGGCGGACGCCGGCGAGGACACGGGCACGGACCTCGACCGCGCCGAGCTGCTGCGGCTGGCGCGCGAGCTCGCCGAGCGGCGACAGGCCCCTCAGACCGGAGCGGACGCCGAGATCGAGCAGCTGAAGCGGGCCCTGCGGGAGCGCGCCGAGGCAATTGCGGCGCGCGAGCGCGAGCTCGCCGAACTCCAGCGGCGGCTCGAGCGCGATCGCCCGAGCGTCCGGAGTCTGCTCGAGCTGCGGCCCAAGCAACGCGGCGAGACGGTCGACGGCGAGGCGCTCGCAGCACGCGAGCGCGCGACGCACGAGCGCACGCAGGCGCTCGCAGCGCGCGAGCGCGCAGCAGAGACCCAGACCGCCGAGCTCGAGGCCGAGGCGACGCGCCTGGCGAAGCGCGAGCGCGAGCTCGACGAGGAGCTGCAGGCGGTCGAGGCGAAGTTCGCCGAGACGGAAGCGGAGCGTGAGCTCGCCGCCGCCGAGCGTGAGCGGCTCGAGGAACGCGACCGAGCGGTGCACGACCGCGAGAAGGCGCTGGCCAGCGCACGTGCCGAGCTCGACGTCGAGCGGCGAACGCTC
>DATEXK010000004.1:0-4081 GCA_035257065.1 Gaiellaceae bacterium
CGGAGCCGGCCTCCGCCCCTCAGGCGCCGCTCGCCGCTGCGATTGAACGGGCGCAGTCGGGCCCGCCCGCAGCCGCGGGCGAGAAGGAGGCGCGAGGAGCCTGGAACCTGATCGCGCTCGAGCGCCTCGTCGCCGACCGCGTCGCCGAGTTCCCCGACAAGCGCGACGAGTGGATCTCCTACCTCTATTTCCTGCGGGAATACGCGGAGCCCGACGGCACGATCCCGTCCAGCTTCGACTGGCTCATCCAGGACACCTTCGCGGAACTCGTGGCGTGAACGCACACCGGGGCGCTGTGGCCGGGCCGCTCGGGACATTCGCGATCGTCAGGCCGAGCGAGCTCGTGCCCACGTTGTTGCGCGTGTCGGCAGCGCTCACCTCGAGCGTGTATTGACCGTTCGGAAAGGCGGTCGTGTCGAGCGCGTGCTCGACCCAGTAGACGTATTGCCCTGGGCGGTGCGGCTTGTTCTGGTACGAGCCGGCGGCGTAGACGAAGTCGTAGAGGTCGTTGATCGGCAGCCGGAACTGGAACGTCACCGCAACGCCTGACGCGACTGCCACGCCGGTCTCGTCCGTCAGCGTCCACCAGACCTCCTCCGGCGCCAAGCGGGCTAGATCCCAGGGCGAAGGCGGCGCGATCGGGGGCGTGTCGTACACGCTCGCCTGCACGTCGAGCAAGCCGCTCACGGCCTCGGCGTCGACCGGGCCGCCGCCCGTCGTCAGCAACTGGACCGAGGCGACCGTCGGGACGGTGCCGTCGTAGAACGGCGAAAGCGCCCCCTTGCGCAGCGGGTTCCGGTAGGAGCCGCGGAAGCTCTCGGCGAAGTGCACGTGCCCCCAGCCGCGGAGGATGTGTCCGAGCAGCTGGTGCAGCCGCACGTGTGATCCGCTGCGGACGATCGGGCGGATGTGCCAGTAGCCGTACCGCCTCCCGGACGCGCGACCGACAGTGACCGAGTCGGCATGCACCCGGACCACGACACCCGGCTCGACCGCGTAGACGGGAGCTCCGTCGGGCGCGACGATGTCGATCCCGAAATGGAACGCGGAGAGCACACTTTCGGCATCGAGGTGGTAACGAGGGTCTCCGAACGACCCGCGAACGGCATGCGGCGACTCGAACGGCTTGACCGGCCAGCTGTACGCAGCTGCAGCGGTCGGGAAGAGCAAGATGGCCGGCGCGAGAAGCGCCAGAAACGCGCGCATTCTTGGCACCGTAGCCGCGGGACGAGCCCGTCAATCCTGGCGATCTGCGTCGCGGTCATTTCCCCTGCTGATCGCGGAAACGGCAGGTGCAGCCCTTGCCGTCGCGGACGATTCTCCGGAAACACCGTTCAAGTGCCCAGCCGGCGCCTTTGTGGAACCGGGTGCCTCCGCTACGATTGCTCCACCTTCGACCGGTACGCGGTCATCCCGATCGCGTCGCGGTATGTCTCAGGAAGGGGGTCGAGGGACTTGTTCGAACGCTTCACTGAACGGGCTCGCCAGGTAGTCGTCCTCGCACAGGACGAGGCCCGGGCGCTCAAGCACAACTACATCGGCACGGAGCACATCTTGCTGGGCTTGCTCCGCGAGGAAGAGGGCCTTGCGGCCCGCGTCCTCGAGTCGCTCGACATCACGGTCGAGGAGGTGCGCGCGCAGGTCGCCCGCATCGTCGGCCAGGGCGACGAGGTCACGACCGGACAAATCCCGTTCACACCGCGCGCCAAGAAGGTGCTGGAGCTGGCCCTGCGCGAAGCGCTGTCTCTCGGACACAACTACATCGGCACCGAGCACATCCTGCTCGGCCTCGTGCGCGAGAACGAGGGTGTCGCGGCGCGCATCCTGCTCGACTTCGACGCCGACGCCGAGAAGATCCGCAACGAGATCATCCGCATGCTGTCGGGCCCCGGCCGGCGCCAGGGCGGCGCAACGGGCGGTCCCGCCGGCGAGAAGTCGAAGAGCTCGAAGCTCCTCGACCAGTTCGGCCGCAACCTGACGAAGCAGTCGACCGAGGGCAAGCTCGACCCGGTCGTCGGCCGCGCCACGGAGATCGAGCGGCTGATGCAGATCCTCTCGCGGCGCACGAAGAACAACCCCGTGCTGATCGGCGAGCCGGGCGTGGGCAAGACCGCCGTCGTCGAAGGCCTCGCCGCGCGCATCGCCACGAACCAGGTGCCGGAACTGCTGAAGAACAAGCAGATCTACACGCTCGATCTTGCGGCGCTCGTCGCGGGCTCGAAGTATCGCGGTGAGTTCGAAGAGCGTCTCAAGAAGGTCATGAAAGAGATCATGCAGCGGGGCGACATCATCCTGTTCATCGACGAGTTGCACAACCTCGTCGGCGCGGGTGCGGCCGAGGGCGCGATCGATGCGGCGAACATCCTGAAGCCCCCGCTGGCGCGGGGCGAGCTCCAGTGCATCGGCGCGACGACGCTCGACGAGTACCGCAAGTACATCGAGCGGGATGCCGCCCTGGAGCGCCGCTTCCAGCCCGTCATGGTCGAGGAGCCGACGCTCGAACAGACGATCGAGATCCTCAAGGGCATCCGGGAGCGGTACGAGCAGCACCACAAGGTCACCATCACGGACGACGCGCTTCAGGCGGCCGCGGACCTCTCCATCCGCTACATCGCGGATCGCCACCTCCCGGACAAGGCGATCGACCTGATCGACGAGGCTGCCAGCCGGGTGCGCCTGCGCTACGCGTCGGCGCCGCCGGATCTCCGCGAGGCCCAGAAGGAGCTCGAGCGGGCAACCCGCGACAAGGACTCCGCGACGAACACGCAGGAATACGAAGAGGCATCCCGCCTGCGCGACGCCGAGACATCCGCCCGGGAGCGCGTCGAGACGCTCCGCGGCGCCTGGCAGGCCCAGGTCGCGGACGCCCAGCCGACCGTCGACGAGGAGGAGATCGCCCACGTCGTTTCGATGTGGACCGGGATCCCCGTGACACGGATCGCGCAGGAGGAGTCCGAGCGCCTGCTCCACATGGAGGACCACCTGCACAAGCGCGTGGTCGGACAGCAGGAGGCGATCGAGACGATCTCGCGCGCCGTGCGTCGCGCGCGCGCGGGCCTCAAGGACCCGAAGCGGCCCATCGGCTCGTTCATCTTCCTGGGCCCCACCGGGGTGGGGAAGACGGAGCTGGCGAAGGCCGTCGCCGAGTTCATGTTCGGCTCCGAGGACGCGCTTATCAAGGTGGACATGAGCGAGTTCTTGGAGCGCCACAACGTGAGCCGGCTGGTGGGTGCCCCTCCGGGCTACGTGGGGTTCGACGAAGGGGGCCAGCTCACCGAGGCAGTCCGCCGCAAGAGCTACGCGGTGATCCTGCTCGACGAGATCGAGAAGGCCCACTCGGAAGTTTTCAACATCCTCCTGCAGATCCTGGAGGACGGCCAGCTCACCGACGCGAAGGGCCGCCGGGTCGACTTCCGCAACACGATCATCATCATGACCTCGAATCTTGGGGCCCGGCAGCTCCAGACGAACTCGTCGCTCGGCTTCCGGTCCTTCGGCGAGACCGAAGCGGCCCGCGCCGAGGCGTCCTACGACAATATGCGGGACAAGGTCCAGGCCGAGCTCAAGACGGCGTTCCGCCCCGAGTTCCTCAACCGGATCGACGCGACGATCGTCTTCCGCTCCCTCACCCAGGACGAGATCCGGGTCATCGTGGACCTGATGCTCGCGCGTGTCCGCGATCAGCTCCGGAGCCAGCAGATGTCTCTCGAGGTCACGCAGGAGGCCAAGGACCACATCATCAAGATCGGCTACGACGTCGCCTACGGAGCTCGCCCGCTCCGGCGCGTCATCCAGAACATGATCGAGGACGTCCTGGCCGAGCAGCTGCTCCTGAGCCGATACAAGCCCGGGACGACCATCGTCGTCGACAAGGGCGAGGAGGCCGGGCTTTCCATCCACGAGGCCGACGAGAAGACGCCCGCCGCCGTCGAAGCCGGCTAGCGCCGGGGCGATCCGCCCGTGACACGCACGCAAAGTCGGTACGTCTGCCAGGCGTGCGGCGATTCGTTCCTCCGCTGGGAGGGCCAGTGTCGCTCGTGCAGCGCCTGGAACACGCTCGTGGAGACGCTTGTCCACGAGG
>DATEXK010000005.1:0-4381 GCA_035257065.1 Gaiellaceae bacterium
CTGTCGCAGCACCGGCAACCGTCGCAGCACCGGCAACCGTCGCCGCAGCCGCTCCGGCACCCGCGCTTGTGAGCCGCACGCTGACTCAGACTCCCGTAGTCGTGAAACCGACTCCCGTTGTCGTGAAGCCAACCGTCCCTACGGCTCCGGTCGCAAACACGCATCCCGACGGTTACACGTGGTATCACGGCCACCGCCGCTTCTCTCCAGCGGATGATCCACGCGGCAACGGTGGCTCCACACTGCTCAGCACGGCCCCGGTCAGCGCCGCGACGCCCACGCCCACGCCGACGCCGACCCCGACCCCGGTCGTGACACTCCCGCCCCCGTCGGTCGGTCCGCCGTGCCCTGGTGCAACGCCGGCCGTGACGACTTCCAGGACAACGACCTACACGTCACCTGCGACCTCCTCGCCTGCAGCACCGGTGACGACGACGGTGACGTCCCCCGTCACGTCGAGTTTCACCGGCGGTCACCTGAGCTGGTACGGCGACCCGAGCACCATCTACTCCCACTAGGATGGCGGCATGGCTCGCCGTCTCGGAAAGCTCCGTCCCGGCCCCGTCGGCGTCGCGATCGCGATGTACGACGTGTGGCGCCGGCTGCCGCCGAAGCAGCGCAAGCAGGTCCTGACGCTCGCACGCAAGCACGGGCCGAAGGCCGCAGCGAAGCTGATCAAGCTCCGCCGCACCATGCGTCCGCGGTAGATCTAGACGACCGCCGCCTCCAGCAGCTCGAGCGTCACCTCGTCGCCGGCATCCAGGCGCGCACGCACGCCCCACGGCAATGTCATGAGCGGGTCGGTGTGCGAGAAGTCGAGCCCCGCCGCGACCGGAATCTCGGTGCCTGCTGTCGCGCGCAGCAGGATCTCGTCGATTCCCGCCTCGGAGTCGAAGCCCGCGTCGGGATGGATTCGTCCGTACGCAAGGCCGGCGGCGCGGTCGAACGCGCCGAGCTGGCGGAGCTGGAAGAGCTGGCGCTCGACCAGCCACGGCTTTCCGTATTCCTCGTCGTCCTCGAGGCAGAGCAGCGCACCGTCGAGCGGCGGTGACCACGGCGTCCCGTTCAGCAGCAGCAACGTGTTGACGTTGCCTGCGACGATGGGGCCTTCCGCCCGCCCGGCGCGAACCGTGCGCCAGGGCGCCGCCGGCTCCGGGATGCGGCCACGGTCGTCCTGCTCATCCCACCAGAGTCGCTCCGGGTACCAGCGCTCAGGCTGCCGGAAGGCGCCTGCCGGCTCTGCACGCATGGCCACCCGCTCGAACGCGCCCCACGTGTAGTCGTCCACGCCGCCGAACTCGCCGAACTGCGGCAGAAGCGCGGGACCGAGCATCGTCGCGAGCCCGGTGCGCGCGTGAATCGCGCCGTGCAGCGCGGTGATGTCGCTGTAGCCGACGAAGAGCTTCGGGTTCGCCGCGATCAACTCGTAGTCGAGCAACTCGAGCAGCTGGTTCGCGTTGTAACCGCCGATCGTGCACACGATCGCGCGGACATCGGGATCGGTGAACATCGCGTGGAGATCCGCGACGCGATCCACGGGCTCTCCTGCGGTCCACCCCGTCTTCGAGCGCGCGTGCTCACCGACCCGCACGTGAAAGCCGCGCCGCTCCAACTCGGCGACGCCGCGCTCGAACCGGCGCGGGACGCTCGCCGCAACCGGCGACGAAGGCGACACGACACCGACGAGATCGCCGCGCGCGAGCCTGCGCGGCAGAACAAGAGCCACTACGCCGCCGACAGCGCCGACGATGCAAGCGCGGCGCGCACGATCCGGTCCTGCTCCCGCAGGTGCGCGGTCGGGTACCCCTCGCTCGGGCTCGCACGCCACGGGCGTCCGACATACAGCAGAGGGACGCCGTCGGGCTTCGCTTCTTCGAGCCGGTGCCTGATCGCACGCCACGCACCCATGTTCTGCGGCTCTTCCTGCACCCAGACGACCTCACGCACATTCGGGTAGCTGCGCAGCAGCACGGCCGCCTGCTCCACGGGGAAGGGATAGAGCTGCTCGAGCCGGGCGACGGCGACGCGCGTCGCGGCGGCGCGGTCCTCGTGCCCGACGATGTCGTAGTAGACCTTCCCGGAGCAGAGCACGAGCCGCGTGACCTGCTCCCGATCGGCGTGCGCGTCGTCGATCACGGGCTGGAACTCGCCCTGTGCGAGATCGGCGAGCGTCGAGCCCGCCTGCTTCAGCCGCAACAGGCCCTTCGGCGTCATCACGATGAGGGGACGCGCGCTTGCATCGAGCGCCTGGCGCCGCACGAGATGGAAGTACTGCGCCGACGTCGTGCAGTTCGCGATACGAATGTTCTCCTGGGCGGCGAGCTGGAGGAACCGCTCGAGCCGCGCACTCGAATGCTCGGGACCGTTGCCTTCGTAGCCGTGCGGCAGCAGCAGCGTCAGGCGCGACGTCTCGCGCCACTTCGAGAGGCCCGCCGACATGAACTGATCGATGATGATCTGCGCGCCGTTGACGAAGTCGCCGAACTGCGCTTCCCACAGCACGAGCGCTTCCGGCGCGGCAGTGGAGTAGCCGTACTCGAAGCCGACGCAGGCGTACTCCGAGAGCGGCGAGTTGTGGATCTCGAACGACGCGGACGCCTCGTCGAGATGCTGCATCGGCGTGAACGTCGCGCCGCTGTTCACGTCGTGCAGGACGGCATGGCGATGCGAGAACGTGCCGCGCTCGGTGTCCTGTCCGGTGATCCGGACGGGGATGCCGTCGACGAGAAGCGACGCAAACGCGAGCGCCTCTGCCTGCCCCCAGTCGATGCCGCCCTCTTCGAGCGCGGTGCGGCGGCGCTCGAGCTGCTTCCAGAGCTTCGGATGCGGCGTGAACCAGTCGGGCACGTGCAGCAATTGCTCGTTCAGCGCCTGCAGTCGGTCGGCGGGAACCGCGGTGATGACCGCGTCCGCCGTTCCGGCCGGAATACGGCCCTCGGCTGGGAGCTGCTGCACCGAGGCCGCGGTGAACGACTCCTTCAACGCTTCGTGCGCCGCACGAAGCTGCGTGTGCACCTCCGTGAAGAGCTCGTCCGCCTTCTCCCGCTCGATCACGCCCGCCTCGACGAGGTGCGCCGCGAACTGCTCGCGCACGGTCGGGTGCGCAGCGATCGCCGCCGCAAGCAACGGCTGCGTGTAGGCCGCCTCGTCCTGCTCGTTGTGCCCGTGCCGGCGGTAGCCGACGAGGTCGACGACGACGTCGTGACCGAACCGGCGCCGGTACGCCTGCGCGAGCCGAATCACCGACATCGCGGCTTCCGGGTCGTCGGCGTTGACGTGGATGATCGGCACGTCGAAGCCCTTGGCGAGGTCGCTCGAGTACCGGGTGGAACGTCCGTCGGAGGGATCGGTCGTGAAGCCGACCTGGTTGTTGCCGATCACGTGCAGTGTGCCGCCCGTCGAGTACCCGGCGAGGCCCTGGAGGTTGAGCGTCTCTGCGACCTCACCCTGCCCAGCGAACGACGCGTCGCCGTGGATCAGCACGGGGAGCGCGATGCTCGGGTCGTGGTAGCCCTCGGGGGTAGAGCGATCGGTCTGCTCGGCGCGTGCTCGCCCCTCGACCACCGGATCGACCGCCTCGAGGTGGCTCGGGTTCGACGCGAGCGTGACCGTGATCTCACCGGCGCGCGTCGCGCGGGTGCCGTCTGCGCCGAGGTGGTACTTCACGTCGCCCGTCCCGCCCTCGTCGCTCGCGACGACCGCCTCGATCGTGCGCTCGCCCTCGAACTCCCGCAGGATCACCTCGTAGGGCCTCCCGACGACGTGCGCGAGCACGTTGAGACGACCGCGATGCGCCATGCCGATGACGACCTCGTGCGCACCGCCGTCGGCCGCGAGCTCGATCGACTCGTCGAGCATCGGCACCATCACGTCGAGGCCTTCGATCGAGAACTGCTTCTGGCCGAGGAACGCGCGACGCAGGTATTGCTCCATCCCCTCGACCTGGCTCAGCCGCGCGAGCAGCCGGACGCGCTCGTCGTCGGTGAGCGGCTGCCGGTAGCGGCCCGACTCGATCGCCTGCCGCAGCCAGATGCGCTCCTCGTGATCCGAGATGTGCTCGATCTCGTAGGCGATCGTGCCGCAGTACACCTCGCGTAGCCGCGGTAGCGCGTCCGCGAGCGTCTCGCCCTTGACGTAGAGGCTGAGGAGCGAGGCCGGGATCCGCGCCTGGAGCTCCGGGGTCAGCTCCGGGATCAGCCGTTCCGGCTCGAGCGCGGGGTCGCCCGGTGGCTCGGACCCGAGCGGGTCGAGACGTGCGGCGAGATGACCGTGCATACGGAAGGCCTTCACGAGCGTCGTCGCGGCGGCGACGCCGCCGAGGAGCTCGTCGTCGACGACCACCGGCGCCGGCGCTGCGGGGGCCGGCGCGGCAGGCGGAGAC
>DATEXK010000006.1:0-8424 GCA_035257065.1 Gaiellaceae bacterium
CGGATCGAGAACAGCTCGCGCAGCTCTTCGACGTCGAGCCCCATCACCTTGGCCCCGTGATGGGGCACGTGCTCGGCGAGCCCGAGCGCCTCGAGCTGGCGCACCGCCTCCCGGATCGGCGAGATGCTCATCCCGAGCGACCGCGCGAGATCCTCCAGCCGGAGCGGCGTCCCGGGCGTGAGCTCGCCCATGATGATCGCCTCGCGCAGGCGCTCGAGGGCGGCCTCCGCCATCGTCCGGTGTCGGACGGCGCCTCCTTCGCTGACCTGGAGCGGGGTCTCCACCGAGGGTGGAGCGTGAACCACACTTGATCAGATGTCAAACCCGTGACACGATCCAGCCCGGCGGGTCGAGAGGCGTGCCGATTTTGAGAGAACGGAGGGTCGTGGCGTCCGCTGCGGCCGGAGAGGAGATGGCATGACACGAATCACACGAGCGCAGATCGCGCTCGGACTTGTCGCCGCCGCAGCGCTCGTCCTCGCCGCGACCGCGGCGGCGCGTACCCAGGCGAGGAATGCGTCACCGATCGTGATCGGCTGGGCGTTCGACTCGAAGGGCGCGATGGCACCGTTCGACAGCCCCGCCCTCGCGGCCGCTCAGGTGCGCGTGAAGCAGATCAACGCGAAGGGCGGCGTCGGCGGGCGTCCGCTTCAGATCCAGACCTGCGACACCCAGGGCAACAAGCCGGCGATCGCCAAGGCATGCGCCACCAAGCTCCTCGGCCAGGGAGCGAACATCATGTTCACGACCTGCGACGTCGACTTCGCCGCGCCCGTCGTGCAGGAATCGATCGACGCCGGCAAGCTCACGGTCGCGCCGTGCATCGGCACCGACCAGATGGGGCCGAAGCGCTTCGGCCCGAAGGGCAAGCTCGCCTTCAGCTTCGGCAACGTCGCCCAGGACGAGGGGTCGGCGATGGCCCAATTCGCCTGGAACAAGGGCTGGCGGACGGCCGCGATCGCGACCGACACCGTCATCGTCTACTTCAAGAACGTGACCGCGGCGTTCTCCGCGCGCTTCAAGCAGCTCGGCGGCAAGATCGTCGCCAACGAGACCTACCAGTCGCTCGGCAGCACAAACGTCTCGAACGCGGTCAGCCGCCTGAACGGCGTCACCGCTGACGTGGTGGTGACGTCGACCGCGGGTGCGTTCGGCGCGCTGTCGACGCTCGTCTCCGGGCTGCGGTCGCTCGGGAACAACACGCCGATCCTCAACTCGTGGGCCGGCGACGGCACGTACTGGCTGCCGAAGAATCCGCAGGTGACGAACTACTTCTTCCTCACCTTTGCCGATGCATTCGGCGGCGATCCCAATCCGGCGATCAACAAGCTCGCCAAGCAGATCAAGGCCGGAACCGGCGGCTTCATCACGGGCTCGGCGGCGATCGACGGCGTCGTGGCGGCGATCAACCGCTCGCACGGGTCGACCGACGGCGCGACGCTCGCCGCGACGATGGAGAAGTTCAAGAAGGTGCCGACACTCTCCGGCCTCGTGAGCTTCTCGCCGACGCTGCACACCGTGTTCGGCCGGCAATACCGGGTCATCGAGATCCAGAACAACGTCCCGCATCTCGTCACCATGATCGTCGCCAAGGTCGTCCCCCACATCTAAATCAGGTTGGCGGCGTCGGAAACAGCACGCGAGCTGGAAAGGAGGCCCGAAGGAACACTTCGGGCCTCCTCCGTCTCCCGCTCTTTCTCGGGCGTCGAGGCGCTACGGGGCGTAACCGTCGAGGTGCGCCGCGGTGAGGTCGTCGGTCTCATCGGGCCGAACGGCGCCGGCAAGTCGACGCTCGTGAACGTGCTCAGCGGCTTCGACCGGCCGACCGAGGGCACTGTCGAGCTCGAGGGCCGCGACGTCACCGGTTGGTCGGCTCACCGGCGCGGCCGTCACGGTCTCGCCCGCACCTTTCAGCACAGCCACGCCTTCGGCGCCCTCTCCGTACGGGAGAACGTCGAGGTCGGCGCCCTCGGCGCGGGCGCCGGCGCACGCGGCGCGGCACTGCGTTCACACGAGTTGCTCGGGCTGCTCGGGCTCGACGCGTATGCCGACATGCCAGCCGCCGCACTCGCGCACGGCGACGAGCGCCGGCTCGGAGTTGCCCGTGCGCTCGCGGGCGAGCCACGGTTCGTGCTCATGGACGAGCCCGCAGCTGGTCTCCCGGAGGCCGAGGTGCCGGAGTTCGCCGCCGTGGTCCGCTCGGTGCGCGACGACCACGGCGCCGGCGTGCTGCTCATCGATCACAACATGGCGCTGATCATGGACGTGTGCGACCGCATCTACGTGCTCGACCAGGGCATGTCGCTGGCGGAGGGAACACCGACCGAGATTCGTGCGAACCTCGACGTCGCCGCGGCGTATCTCGGCGAGAGCGCCGTGCACGCGGACGAGGAGCCGACCGCATGACTGCGCTCGCCCTCGAGGGCCTCGACGTTCGCTACGGCGCCGTCCGCGCCGTCCGCGGCCTGTCCCTCACCGTCGCGCCGGGCGAGATCGTCGGTCTGATCGGCCCGAACGGCGCCGGAAAGTCGTCGACGCTGCACGCGATCATGGGCGCCGCACCCGTCGCAGCCGGCGACATCCTGCTCGGCGGCTCTTCACTGCTCGGCCGGAAGCCGGAGGACGTCGCACGCAGCGGCATCGCCCTCGTACCG
The DNA here is from genome assembly GCA_035257065.1 of Gaiellaceae bacterium. GTDB lineage: Bacteria > Actinomycetota > Thermoleophilia > Gaiellales > Gaiellaceae > Palsa-739. The sequence goes on from DATEXK010000006.1 coordinate 2,655, forward strand.
GAGGGGCGGCGCATCTTCGCCGAGCTCTCTGTCGAGGAGAACCTTCGTCTCGGCCTCGCTGGGCGGCGCTCGCAGGCCGGCGCAGCTGAGGCGATCGAACGCGCGTATGAGCTCTTCCCGGCTGTTCGCGAGTTCCGGCGCCGCGCGGCCGGCGCGCTTTCGGGCGGACAGCAGCAGCAACTCGCCATCGCCCGCGCGCTCGTCGCGGAGCCCGACGTGCTGCTGCTCGACGAGCCGTCGCTCGGGCTTGCGCCGCGCATCGTCGACGTCGTCTTCGACGCGCTCGCCGCCATTCGCGAGACAGGTCTCGCGGTCCTCCTTGTCGAGCAGCGCGCGCAGCGGACGATCGCGCTCGCCGACCGCTGCCACGTGCTTTCGAACGGCGAGCTCCGGCTCACGCTCGGCCGCGATGACGCGACAGACACCGAGAAGCTCGTGGCGGCGTACTTCTCGTGATCCTCGGCATCCTCAACGTCGACTGGCAGACGCTCGCCGACGCCCTCGCGCTCGGAGCGGTCTACGCGCTGATGGCCGTCGGCATCGGTCTCGTCTTCGGCGTTCTGCGGCTCGTCAACTTCGCGTACGGCCAGCTCGTGATGGCCGGCGCCTACGCCCTCGCCTTCGCCTCGCAATGGAACTGGCCGGGCTGGGCTGGAATCGTCTTCTGCTTCGCGGTGGTGCTTGCCCTGTCGTTCGTGATGGACCGGCTCGTGTTCAGGCCGCTGCGTACACAGTCGCCGGCGGTGATGCTCGTCGCCACATTCGCCGTTGCGTACTTGCTGCAGAGCATTGCGCTCCTCTGGTTCGGCCCGCTCGGCAAGATCGCTTCTTCGCTTGCGCCGCTGAACCGGCCTGTGGTCATCTCCGGCGTCGACATCCGCAAGATCGCGATCGTCGCTGTGGTGGTCGCAGTCCTCTGCCTCCTTGCGCTCCAGACGCTCCTTACGCGCACGACCGTCGGCTTGCAGATGCGTGCGGCGTCGATGGACTTCCATACCGCACGCATGTTGGGCGTACGCGCGAACCGGGTGATCGGCGGTGCGGTGCTGATCTCGGGTGCGCTCGCCGCCGTGGTCGCGATCATGCTCACCGTCCAGACACCGCTCGTGACGCCCGACTTTGCGCTGCGCGACACGATCGTCGTGCTTGCGGGCGTCGTGCTCGGCGGGATGAACCGGCCGGTGCCGGCGACGCTCGGCGGCTTCGCGATCGGCTTCGCGAGCGGTCTACTCGGCGGCGCGCTCCCGACGACGCAGAGCCAGTACCTGCCCTCGATCCTGTTCGCGGCAGTGATCCTCGTCCTGCTCGTGCGACCGAACGGCATCTTCACGCGCGGCCGCGAGCTGCTGGAGCGCGTATGAGGCGTCACGCCGGTCTCGCCCAGTTGGCGGCGCCGTGTCTGCTCGTCGTCGCGGCGGCGTTACTCGGCACGCTCGTGTCTGCGTCGAGTGAGGGCTACTTCGTCAACTCGCTCGTCGAGGTCTCGATGGTCGTTGCCCTGTATGTCTTCATCGGCAACTCGGGAGTGCTGTCGTTCGGGCATGTGAGCTTCATCGCCCTGGGAGCGTGGACAGCCGGTGTCCTCACTGTTCCGACCGCTGAGAAGCCGGCGATCATGCCCAATCTCGCGCACTTCTTGCGTACCACCACGGTTGGGAACGTTCCGTCTCTCCTCCTCGCCTCGCTGGCCGGCGGCGTGTTCGCGCTCGTCGTCGGGCTCGCATTGATGCGCCTGTCAGGGCTCGCGGCGGGCATCGCCACGTTCGGTGTGCTCGAGATCACACACAACGTGCTGCGCTACTACGAGAAGATCGGGCCGGGCCTCAACACGTTCTCGTCGGTGCCCGAGACGACGGGCCTCTGGCAGGCCTCGATCGGTGCGCTCGTCGCAATCGGGGTCGCCTTCGCCTACCAGCGCAGCCGCTTCGGGCGGATGCTGCGCGCCACGCGTGAGGACGCGCCCGCCGCGTCCGCGGTCGGTATCTCCGTGTACCGTCAGCGACTTGGCGCGTTCGTGGTCTCGGGTGTGCTCGCGGGCCTCGCGGGCGGCCTCTACGTGCACCTGCTCCCGATGAACACGGAGTCGCTTTATCTCGATCTCACGTTCATCACCCTCGCGATGCTCGTCGTCGGTGGGGCGACGAGCCTCTGGGGCGCGGTCGTCGGCGCGCTCGCGGTGAGCGCGCTCGACTCGTTCCTCGCGCAGGCGGAGAACGGCGTCAAGATCTTCGGGGCCACGCTCGATCTGCCTGCGGGCACGCGCCTCGTCGTCGTCGGTGTCCTGATGGCGCTCGTGTTGATCCTGCGTCCGTCCGGCCTCACCGGCGGGCGCGAGTTCCGTCTCCCGCGGTGGCGGCGCGCATGACGCGCGTCTGTGTCGCCGGTGCGGGCACGATCGGCAGCCTGTTCGCCGCGCATCTCGCGCGGGTCGCGGAGGTGTCGGTGCTGACCCGGCGCGACGAGCACGCACGCGCGCTGAACGAGCAGGGCCTCACGGTCACCGGGCGCGCCGAGTTCACGGCGTCGGTGGTGGCCGCCACCGATCCGGCGCAGTTGCCCGAGCCGGAGCTCGTGATCGTCGCGTGCAAGGGCAGCGACGTCGAGCCGTTGACCGAGCGGCTGGCCGGCCACTTTCCTGCGGCAATGCTGATGACGGTGCAGAACGGTCTCGGCGCGGAGGAGATCGCCGGCGCGCACGGGAGCTGGCCGCTGCTCTCCGCCGTGACGTTCATGAGCGGCACGCGGCTCGGTGACGCGGCCGTCGAGTACGTGCTCGACACGGAGACCTGGATCGGTCCCTATCGCGACACCACTCCCGCCGACGCCCGCGTCGTCGCCGAGCTGATCGCGTCGTCCGGACTGAAGGCCGAGGGGTTCGACGACCTCCGGCCGGCGCAATGGTCGAAGCTCATCTTCAATGCGACCGTCAACGCCGTCGCAGCGCTCACCGGTCTCGCGCACGATCCGCATTTTGCAGAGACGGAGCAGCCGAGCGATCTCGGCAACCTCGTCCGTGGCCTCGTCGACGAAGGAAAGGCCGTCGCTCGAGCGGCTGGTGTCGGCCTCTGGGAAGACCCGTGGGAGATGAACGTGCTCGCAACGCAGCGGGGTCACAGGCACTCTCCCTCGATGCTCGAGGACGTCAAGGCGCACCGGCCCACGGAGGTCGATCTGATCACGGGATCGCTTGTCCGCGAGGCGCACGCGGTGGACGTTCCCGTGCCGCTGCATACCGCGCTCTATGCGCTCGTCAAGGCGAAGGAGGCAAGCTACTCGTGAGGATCTGCATCGTCGGTTGTGGCGCCGTCGGCTCGCTGTTCGCCGCGAATCTCGCGCAGCTCGAAGACGTCGAGGTGTGGGCGTTCGACGCCTCGCGCGAGCATGTCGACGCGATCAACGCGAACGGGCTCCGGCTCTCGGGAGCAGGAGAGGTGCTCGGCCGGCTACGCGCGACGACCGACCCGCAGGAGCTTCCCGCGTGCGACTTCGGCATCGTGGCGACGAAGGCGATGCACACCGAGCCCGCCATTCGCGCCACGGCGCATGCCTTTGCGAACGGCTCGGTTGCGACGGTGCAGAACGGCCTCGGCAACGAGCAGGTGCTCGCAGCCCACGTCGAGCGCGTCATCCGCGGCACGACGTTCCCCGCCGGCAAGGTCATCGGCCCGGGCCATGTGCAGTGGGACGTGAAGGGCGACACGACGATCGGCCCGTTCGACGAGCGGCCCGCGCCGTTCGCAGACGTCGAACGGCTTGCCGAGGCGTGCACGCGCGCCGGCATGCCGACGCACGCGGTGGAAGACGCGCGCGGACCGCAGTGGCGCAAGGTGGTCTTCAACGCGGCGTCGAACCCGATCGGCGCACTCACCGGCCTGACGCACGGCCGCGTCTGCGAGCGGCCCGACCTGCGCGCGCTCGTCTCCGGCCTCGTCGCGGAGGGCAAGGCGGTGGCCGCGGCACAGGGGATCGAGCTCGACCCCGATCCGGAGGTGCTCATCGACCATGCTGCGAGGCCCGACGTCGCCTACGAGCACAAGGCGTCGATGCTGCAGGACGTCGAGGCGCGACGACCGACGGAGATCGACTATCTGAACGGCGGTATCGTCCGCTTCGGGAACGAGCACGGGGTGCCGACGCCGTTGAACCAGGCGATCTGGGCACTCGTGAAAGGGGTTGAGCAGTCGTGGCAGCAGTAGGGGCACCGACCTATACGGGTCTTCCGCAGGATGAGATCGAGCGCCGGTACCGGCTCGTGCGCGAGGCCGCCGCCCGCGACGGCTTCGACGCGGTGCTCGTCTGCGGGAACGAGTACACGGGCTTCGAGGGCGCCGTCACATATCTGAGCGGTTTCGTGATCGTGCACCGCTACGCGTACGTGCTGCTGCCGGTCGACGGTGAGCCGGCGATCGTCTTCCCGAGCGAGGCGCGCTACGTCGGTGAGCACGGCACCTCGTGGATCGAAGAGCAGGTGTTCGCCGATCGGCCCGGCGAGTGGATCGCCGATCGCCTGCGAGGCAAGCGCGTTGCCGTTTACGGCCTCGACTACGTGATGACGGTGCGCGACTACGCGGCGATCGGCGACACGTGCGAGCTCGTCGCCTGGGACGTCGCGTTCGACCACGCGCGCATGGTCAAGTCGGAGCTCGAGCTCGAATCGGTGCGCGACAGCGTCCGCATCAACACCGAGGGCTTCTGGGTGTTCCTCGAGAACTTCGCGCCCGGCAAGACCGAGCGCGAGGTGCTTGCCCCGTGCGAGGAGTATTTCGTCGCACAGGGCTGCGGCCGCTGGACGATGGACATGGTGCTCGACGGCCCGAACGGCGGCGCCCTCCCGGAGTTCAAGATCGCCGGCGCGCATGTGTTCGAGGCGACCGAGTGCATCCTGCCCTCGCTCGAGGTCGCAGGTCCGGGCGGCCACTGGGTCGAGGTCTCGCGTGCGATCTGCCCGGGCGAGCCGAGCGACGACACGAAACGCATGCGGGACGCGTACGAGGAGTACTACGCGGCGGCGCCCGGCGCGCTGCGGCCGGGCCGTACGGCGCACGATGCGCATCGCACGGTCTCGAAGGGCTTTCTCGATCGCGGTTTCCACCTCGGTCATGTCACCGGCCATTCGATCGGGATGACGATGATCGAGTTCCCGAAGATCGGCGAAGGCGTCGAGATCGAGCTGGAGGCGGGCATGGTGCTCTCGATGCACCCCCACGCGATCGCGGCCGACGGACAAGCCTGCCTCTACATGCAGGACACGTGGCTCGTCACCGCAGACGGCGGCGTGCCGCTGGCCGGGCTGCCGATGCGGATCTTCGACGGCACCGAGCCGCGACCGGCTCGCTAGGGTCCAGCCATGGCAAAGACAGAGCCCGACGAGTTCGCGCCGATCCTCCCCGGCGCCGGGGGCAGTGACTACGAACGGTACATCCGCACGGACGAGCTGCTCGCGCTGCAGAAGGGGCCGGACGACTGGGTGCATCGCGATGAGCTCCTGTTCCAGACAGTCCACCAGTCGTCGGAGCTCTGGCTCAAGCACGCCTGTGTCGAAGTCGAGGAGGCGACGCGTCTCGTCGAGGCGGGGGACATCGCTCCCGCGTTGCGCCTGCTCCGGCGCGCGAACCTCGCGCTGAAGTACGTCGAGGGCTTCCTCGAGCACCTGGAGCTCATGTCGCCGTGGGAGTACCAGGAGGTGCGTCGCGTGCTCGGCCACGGGTCGGGCTTCGACTCACCGGGCTTCCGCGAGATCCGCCGTGTGTCGACCCCGCTGTACGGCGCG
>DATEXK010000007.1:0-6610 GCA_035257065.1 Gaiellaceae bacterium
CGCACCCGAACACCGCGGCCGTCGACCCCGCCGACGCGCCGCCTAGATCGACGGCGTGCAGGGCGACCCCAAGCGGCTCGAGCAGCGGCGCCGCCTCGTCCGCGACCGCGTCCGGGAGCGCGTGGACGAGCTGGTCCGGCCACGCGACGAGCGTCCGCAGTGCGCCGTCCGTCGATCCATGCCCCGCGAAACGCAGGTCGGCGCACAGGTGCCCCTGCCCCGCAAGACAGAGCGGGCACCGTCCGCAGGGCACCGCCGGGTCGAGCACGACGCGCTCGCCCGCGCGCGGCCCCTCGACGACGACGCCGGCAAACTCGTGGCCGAGGACGAGCGGCGCGCGCAGCACCGCGTCGCCGATCCCGCCTTCGAGGAACCAGTGCCGGTCGGAGCCACAGAGGCCGACCCCGCGGATGCGCACGAGCACCTCCCCCGGCTGCGGCTCGGGATCCGGCTCCTCGTGCAAGTGCAACTCGCCGGCCGCGTGGAGACGCAGCGCATTCACGCCGGTTGCCCGTAATAGGCCCCGGCGCCGTGCTTGCGCGCGAAGTGCTTCTCGAGCAGCTCCGGCGGGATCGCCTCGATCCCGGCCGCGAGCTGAAACGAGCGGTACGCGTTCGCCGCCACCGCCTCCAGGGCGACCGCGTTCTCGACCGCATCCTCGACCTCGGCGCCCCAGACGAACGGTCCGTGCGACGCGACGAGTGCAGCCGGCAGCTCGAGCGGATCGAGCCCGCGTTCCGCGAACGTCTCAACGATCACCCCCCCCGTCCGCTCCTCGTAGTCGCTCTCGATCTCCGCCGCGGTCAGCTGCCGCGTCACCGGCACCGGCCCGTGGAAATGGTCGGCGTGCGTCGTGCCGAGGCACGGCAGCTCGCGCAGAGCCTGCGCCCACGCCGTCGCAAACGGCGAATGCGTGTGCACGACGCCTCCGACATCGGCGAACGCCCGGTAGAGGGCGAGGTGCGTCGGCGTATCGGAGGAAGGCCTCCGTGTCCCGGCCACGACCTCACCGCCCACGAGGTTGACGATGGGCACGTCCTCGGGCCGAAGCGCGCCGTACGCGACGCCGCTCGGCTTGATCGCCATCACGCCGGCCGCACGGTCGGCGGCGCTCGCGTTCCCGAACGTGAGCACGACGAGGCCCGCGTCGACCAGCGCGAGGTTCGCGGCGACGACGCGCTCGCGCAGCTCGTCGAACACCTACAGCCCCCCGGCGAGCCGGTAGTACGCCTGGTTCCAGCGCAGCTCGCGCGTGAAGTCGCGCATACGCGTCTCGGCGTCGATGACGACGAGCTCGATCCCGGCGATCTCTGCAAAGTCAGCGACGATCTCCGTATCGAGCTGGCCGCTGAGCACGGTGTGATGCGGACCGCCGGCGACAAGCCACGCCTCGGCGGCCGTCGGGAAGTCCGGCCGCGGCCGCCACAGCGCCCGCGCGACCGGGAGCTTCGGCAGCGGCTCGTCCGGAGGGACCACCTCTACCTCGTTCACGAGCAGCCGGAAGCGATCGCCGAGATCGACGAGCGCGATGTTGACGGCAGGGCCGGTGCGCGCCGTGAAGACGAGTCGCACGGGGTCTCCCCGGCCGCCGATCGAGAGCGGGTGGATCTCGCACGACGGCCGCCCATCCGCGATCGACGGGCACACCTCGAGCATGTGCGCACCGAGCACGCGCCCGCCGCCCGACGCAAAGTCGTATGTGTAGTCCTCCATGAAGGAGCTGCCGCCGTCGATCCCGGCGGCCATCACTTTCACCGCGCGCACCAGCGCCGCGGTCTTCCAGTCGCCCTCGCCGCCGAACCCGTAGCCGTCCGCCATCAGCCTCTGGACTCCGATCCCCGGCAGCTGCGGCAGGTCCCCGAGATCCTCGAACGTATCGGTGAAGGCTTTGAAGCCGCCCGCGTCGAGGAAGGAGCGGAGCCCCGCCTCGATCCGCGCTGCGTCGCGCAGCGACACGCGCCGCTCGCCGCCCTCGCGCAACGCCGGGACGAGGTCGTATAGGTCCTCGTACTCCTGCGTCAGCGCGTCCACCTCCGCGTCGGCGACCTCCTGCACGGCGCGGGCGAGGTCGCCGACGCCGTAGCCGTTCACCGAGAACCCGAGGCGGAGCTGCGCCTCGACCTTGTCGCCCTCGGTGACTGCGACTTGGCGCATGTTGTCGCCGAAGCGCGCGACCTCGAGCCCCTGCAGCTCGTGCCAGCCGCAGGCCGCTCGCGCCCACGCGCCGACGCGGCGCACGACCGCCGGGTCGCGCCAGTGCCCCACGACCGTATTCCGGCGCAGCCCCATCCGCGTCTCCATGAACCCGAACTCACGGTCGCCGTGCGCCGACTGGTTGAGGTTCATGAAGTCCATGTCGATCTCCGACCACGGCAACTCACGGTTGAACTGCGTGTGGAGATGGAGCAGCGGCTTCTGCAGCGCGTCGAGGCCGGCGATCCACATCTTCCCCGGCGAGAAGGTATGCATCCATGCGATCACGCCGATGCATGTGTCCGCCGCGTTCGCGGCGAGCGCGACGCGCCGGATCGAGCCCGCGCTCGTGGCGACCTCCCTGTGTACCACGCGCACTGGAATCTCCGGCTGCGCGTCGAGGCCGGCGGCAACCTCACGTGCATGCGCCTCGACCTGCCGCAGCGTTGCCTCGCCGTACATCTCCTGGCTCCCGGTGACGAGCCAGATCTCGAGGTGCCCGAGCACCTCAGGCGCCATCGTTCGGGATCTCCTCGAGCTGGCTGCGGTAGCTCGAGATCATCAGCTCGGTGAGCTTCTCGAGCGACGTCTCGTGCACCGGCTGGTCGATGGTGATCCGACCGCCCTGCATGACGTTGATGCGGTCGCAGAGCTCGAAGAGATGGGCGTAGTTGTGGTCGATCACGATGATCGAGACCCGGCCGCTCGCAGCGAGGTCCTTTACGAGGTCGATGATGAGCCTCGACTCGCGTGCGCCCATGGCGGCGAGCGGCTCGTCGAGCAGCAGGATCTTCGTCGCTGCACGCACGGATCGGGCGACGGCGACCGCCTGTCTCTGGCCACCTGAGAGCTGCGCGGCCTCGGCATCGACGCTCGGCACGTGCACGTTGATGTCGTCGAGGTACTGACGCGCGAGCTTGCGCATCGTGCCCTTGTCGAGGAAGCGAAGGGGGCCGAGCTTTGTCACCTCGTGGCCGAGGAACAGATTGAGGTACACCGGGAGCTGCGGGATCAGCGCAAGATCCTGGTAGACGGTCTCGATCCCGTGTGCGCGGGCGGCCTGGACCGAGTGGAAGCGGACGCGCTCGCCGCCGACCATGACGTCGCCGCCGTCCTGCTGGTGGAAACCGCTCAAGATCTTGACGAGCGTGCTCTTACCGGCTCCGTTGTCGCCGACGAGCCCGAGCACCTCGCCCTGGCGCAGGACGAGGTCGATGCCGCGGAGGACGACGAGTGCACCGAATCGCTTCGTCACGCCGCGCACCTCGAGCGCAGGCTCGCCCGATCCAGACCCGGGCGGTGTCGGCTGCGCGGGCTGGACGCTCATGACGCCCTCGAGCGGGCGATCAGCCGGTCGAATTGCGCGTTCAGCGCCATCGCGAAGATGATCACCACGCCGACCCAGACGTAGAAGTCGTTCGTGCTGACCCCGATCAGCGTGAGCCCGTCCTCGAGAATGCCGATCAGGATCGCTCCGAAGAAGGCCCCGATCACCGTCCCGCGCCCGCCCGTCAGCGCGGTGCCGCCGATTACGCAGGCGCCGACCGCGTAGAGGATGTAGTCGACGCCAAAGTTGCCGGGGTCGAGACTCCCGTACTTGACCGCGTCGACGATGCCGACGAGGCCGGCGAGGAAGGAGCAGAGCACGAAGCTCCACACCTTGACGCGCTTGACCGGCACGCCCGCCTCGGCTGCCCCGAGCAGGTTCCCGCCGGTGGCGATGATCCGGACGCCGAACCGTGTGCGTCTGAGCAGCACGGTCCCGAGGATCGTGATCGCCGCCACCCAGAGGATCTCCGACCACAGCCAGGCGCCCATCAGCTGGCTCGAGAAACCCGGCGACCCGTTCGACGCCGACAGCGGGATCGGCGTCCCCTGGGTCATGTCCGAGTAGATGAGCACGAGCCCGAAGAGGACGAAGTTCATCGCCAGCGTCGTGACGAACGAAGGCACGTTCAGGAGCACGGTGATCAACCCGTTGATCGCGCCGACACCGCAGACCACGAGGAGCGCGAGCAGGATCGCAAGCACGAGCGGCACGCCGAGGTTGTGCAGCCAGTACTCGACCCACGGCGCGAACAGGAAGACCTGGCCGGCCGACAGGTCGATCTCGGCGAGCACGAGCAGCAGCACCTCTCCGACGGCGATCGCCCCGATCGGCCCCGCATAGCCGGAGGCCGAGCTGAGGCTGAGGGAGCCGGTGAACGTCGACCCGGCCCTGATGGTGAAATACGCGAACAGCCCGACTGTGATCAGGACCGGCGTGAGCTCGCGCTGGTAGAGGAAGAGGCGCAAGACACGACCCCCGATCGCCACGGCTCCACGCCGCTGCCCCGGCGGTCTGGCCGCCGGGGCAGTCACATCCGTGGGAGCGCCGGAACGCACGCTCGCGACGCTTAGTGCGGGATCGAGACGGGTGGCTTCAGCGTCTGCTGCTTGGAGCTCGTCCCGTCGAACCGGTTCTTCGCAAGGTACGGCTTGACGGTCTCCTTGACGACGATGCCGAGCCCGGTGTCGGTGTTGGTCGGCTTCATCAGCCCACCCGAGACGTTGAACAGATAGAGCTGCATGATCGTGTCGAAGCCCTGCAGGTAGGCCTGCTGGTCGATCGTGAAGGTCAGGTTGCCGGCGTCGATGCCCTGCACGACAGGCGTCCCGACGTCCCATCCCGCCCCGCCGACCTTCCCCTTCAGGTTGTTCTTCTGGATGAACTGGGCAATGGCGTCGCTGTCTCCGCTGTCCACGCCGAACATGAACTTCACGTTCTTGTGGCCGGCGTACCACGCGGAGATCTTGTTGTACTCCGGTGCACCCTCGGTCGCCGAGGTCCCGACCTCGACGAACTTGACGCCCGCCTTCGCCAGGACCGGCTTCGCGCCGTCGATGCGGGGCTGGATGTTCCCCGTTCCCGGTGTCGCGATGATCCCGGCGACGAGATCGCCCTTCTTGACTCCGGTCTTGAGGATCTGCGCTGCAACCGCCGCTCCCGCGGTCAGGTTGTTCTGGCCCACGTAGGCCAGCCGATGGTTGGCGACACCCGCTGAGACGTCGGCGTTGTACGCGATCACCGGGACGCCGTGGCTCAGCGCACTGTCCACGGGGGCGTTGAAGGCGGTGTTGTCGATCAGACAGCACCCGATGCCGTTCGCTTTGCCGGCGATGGCGGTGTTGAACGCCGCCACCATCTGGGAGACGAGCGAGCTCGCCGAGCCGGTCCACTGGTACGAGCAGCCGGTCAGGGCGCAGGCGTCCTGAATGCCGTAGATCGTCGCCGTGAAGAACGAGTTCGTCGTCACGTGGTTGACCATCACGAACTTGTACTTCGGGTGGCTCGCGAAGAACGCGTTGTTGTTGTTGCGCTTGAAGGTCGCCGCGCTCGCCCCTTGCTCGCCCAGGATCTCGGCCAGGCCGCCGTAGAGCGGTACCGCTGCGGCCGCCACGCCTGCGTGGCGGAGGAAGCGTCGCCGCGAGAACTCGCGTTGTTCCTTGCTCACCTCGTCATGTCCGTCTGCTGCCATCTTTCCTCCTTCTCTTGGCCCCGATCTTGTCCCGATCCAACCGGCCTGACGGCCCCGGAACGCGGCTGCTCGGTCGGACACTTTCCAAATCACCAGATCAATATTCGTATATAACAAGTCTCGATAGATTTCACAAGCGAGATCTCACGGCTCCCTCGATCCCGACGCCACGCCCGAGCCGCGCGCCCGCCGACGAGCACGACGTGGTCGTCTAAGCCAAGACCGCCGGGTGTGCGCTTGTCCGGCCTTTCCATTATCGTCGAAGACGACGATACTACACTCGATTCCGAAACAATGAGGTCGCTACCCAGGCATGTACTCGTCCATTCGGACGGGAGACGGTTGCTCGTCTACGGGGAGCTGCGCGGCTCCCTCGACGAGGAGTGGCCGAGCGCGGCGGACGAGGGTTCCGAGATCCACAAGCGCCTCGACGTGTTCACCGAGGCGTGGGTCGGGATCGCGCCGGCGCGGAACACGCGGCCGCTGGACTCGCCGGCGGAGAGCGCGGACGCCCAGGGGTGCCCTTTTTGTCCGAGCGGGATCGAGGTTCCGTTTTCATACGACGCGGCTGTCTTCGACAACCGGTTCCCGTCGTTCCGTCCCAACCCGCCGCCGGCGCCGACCCTCGACGGCCCGACCGGACCGGCACAAGGGCGTTGCGAGGTCGTTCTCTACACGGACCGACACGACGCCTCGTTCGGCGAGCTGTCGCCGACCGAGCTCGCGCGCGTCGTCGCGATCTGGATCGACCGCGGGCGCGAGCTCTGGGCGGATCCCGCGCACGCATACGTCTGCATCTTCGAGAACCGGGGCGCCGAGGTCGGCGCCACCATCGCGCACCCGCACGGGCAGATCTACGCGCTCGACCACGTCCCACCGGTCACGGCGGCCAAGTCCGA
>DATEXK010000008.1:0-3168 GCA_035257065.1 Gaiellaceae bacterium
CAGAACTCGCGACTCGCCGGCGAGATCGCCGTCGCCGGCGGCATCTTGTAAGCCAGACCCGATCGGGAGAGCGCGCCTGAGCCTTAGGGTGACGCATCTTGCGCGCGTTGAACGGCCGCCTCGAATTCAAGCCGCCCTACCCTGTGGGTGTCGCGCAGTCGTACACGGCAAACCCTTGAGCCTCGTCGAGCGCTCCCTGGAGAAGCATTTCGACCGCCAGCATCGCGGTTGAGATGCGTGGAAGGCCACGTGGTTTGGCGAGCAACTTCGCGAGGCCATCGTCGGCGACAATGAGCGGAAAGTTCAGGTGCGCTCCAACGACAACTGTCGCGATTTCTCCGAGATTCACCTTCTCGTCGCCGCTCCGCTCAGCAGGACGCTTCTCCGTCTGAATCCTAAGAATCTCTTCTTCCACGTCGAGCGGCTGCGGCGGAATCACTTGCGGCCAAGATGGATTGGCGGTCAGAGTCATCTTCAGAGCAGCATGTCGGCGGTAACCAGCAACGTCGCACAATTCGGCCATGACCTCCTCAACGACGAACGCTTTCTTACCGAGGTAGCCATGAAGCTCGAGAAAGAGGTCGACATCGAGGAAGCGCCGGAACGCGCTCGTGTCAAGCAAGACCTTGCGCGCACTGTGCGCGAAATGCATCAATAATCAGGTTCGTCATCGTCCGGAATCGGCGCGATTCCGAGAGCCGCGAACTCCTTCGTGAGTTCGTCGGCCGATTGGCGGAGGGCTGCAGCCGCACGATCAACGTCTGCGAGACCATGCTCGTAACTGCGAATCACATTCAGCCGGAGACGCTCTGGCATTCGGCGTCCGCCGATCTCGATTCGCTCAAGCGCGAGTGAATCACTGAATTCGGCGATTCCATCTCGGCGCTGCAGTTGAAGATGCTCGCCTGAGTGGATGGAAGCATCGAAACGATCCTGGTCCGAGACGCGGGGAATGAACCGAGCCTCGGTGAGTCGGTACCTCGCAGCTTGCGCGCTGATCCCGAACGAAGTGGCGAGATCCACAAGCACCTTCAGGTCGACCTTGTCGTACTGGCGTGCCTCCATCCACTTCTCCACGGCGTTCCTCGGCGCAAGGAACTCGGCTGCGAACGCGTTGGCCTCCTGCTCACGCCGGCTCTTCGGGCTGCCATAGATGTCCTCCTCACGGTCGATGGCGGTCACGTGATTTAAGACGTGGTGCCCGTATTCGTGCGCGAGGGTGAATCGACGGCGCGGCGGGTGATCGTTGCTCGACACGAAGATGAAGCCGCGTCCTGACTTCTTCCCGTATGCACCGGCCACCCCGTCAGGAAGAGGCAGCACCGTGACAGGGGTGCGACCTGCCGATTCGATAGCGCGCATAGCATCAGTGAGCGGCGAGTCATCACCGAATCCAAGTTCAGAACGCGCAAATCGCGCGGCCGCAACAGGGGTCGTCGCACCCATCGCCCGCTATGAGCGGCCGACGAGAGATTCGAACGTGAGGAAGTCCTCGATTACACGTGAGCAGTCCTCTACGGCAGAGTCGATTGCGGCGTCGTCATTGCCAGCGCGCATGGCGAAGACCGGACCCTCCGCAGTGATCAGCGACTCGGGCTCGACTCCGAGGAGGTTCGCGATTGAGACAATTTCGTTCAGGTTGAGGCGTCGCTTGCCGGCGATCGCCTTATTGAGCGCAGTTGGATCCATGCCGACGGCCTCAGCAAGCTCACGCTGGGATAGATCCCCTCGCAACGCTTCAATCCGCTGCCCGATCTTCTCGTCCGACCGAAATTCCATCTGAGCCTCCCTCCCCTGTCCGCGACGCCTTAGCTCCAATTGCGGAATTCGCAAGAACTCTAGCATGACCATCGGCGGTTCTTGCGATTACTGTAGCGGAAACACTCGCTTGGGTGTCTCCCTACCCACGTCACCAGACCTGCCTCTAGAGGTCCTTGCGCGCGAACAGCGCGACCGCCGCCGCGAGCGCCGCGACGAGATAGAAGGCCGCCCACACCCGGATCGGCCACCCGTGCACGTACGCGCCGCCGAACGGCCCGAGCTGCAGCAGGAAACCGGTGAGCCCGGACGTGCGTTCCGTGATCATGCGCAGCCCGTCCTGGTAGAGCGCCTCGAACGGGAGCGCCCACGAGGCGATCGTCGATGCGTGCTTGATCGCGTGCGAGTTGAGCGCGTGTCCGATCGAGCCGAGCAGCCCGGCGACGAGCCCCGAGCCGAAGAGCATGAAGACGGCGATCCCGTTCGCCGTCCCCGAGAGCACCACCGAGCCGAGCAGCGAGAGCGCGATCACGACGAGCACGCCGGCCGCGAGCTCGACGCCGGGCCAGACGATCTGATCCGGCCACCAGTGGCCCGTCACGCCCGTGATCGACATCGCGATGAAGTAGACGCCGAGCACGTAGACCACGCACACCGCGCCTGCGCCGAGGAACCGCGAGAGCAGCAGCGTTCCACGGCCGACCGGCCGAACGACGAGCGGCTGCAGCAGGCCCCGCTCCGCGTCCGCCGAGACGACGCCGAGCGTGAGGAATACCGCGAGCACGACGCCGAGGAACAACGTCGCGAACATCGCGAGCCCGACGAGGAACGCGCCGGCGAACGTGCGCGAGTCGACGTGGACGTCCGCGGGCGGCGAGATCGTCGAGAGCTCCCGGAACACGTAATGATTCGCGAGCCAGAAGAGGAACAGGAACGCGACCGTGAGCACGAGTACGACGGTGAACACCTTCCGGCGCACCGCCTCGCGAAAGCCGTACTCGACGATAACGCCGACGGTTCTCAGTTCGTCTCCTCTCCCACGGCATCGAGATAGGTCTCCTCGAGCGTCGAGGTCAGCACGCGCACGCCGTAGACCTGGCGACCCGCCGAGATCGCCTCGGCGACGAGCCGCGGCGCGTCCTCTCGCAGCGCGCCCTCGATCGTCCGGATGCCTTCATCCGTCTCGAGCTCGACGCCGCGCGGACGTGAGAGCTCCGCGGGTGTGCCTGCCGCAACGACCTCGCCGTCGAGCAGGATCGCGACGCGGTCGCAGACGAGCTCGATCTCGGAGAGCAGGTGCGAGTTCAGGAGGACCGAGACGCCGCGGTCGCGCAACTCCTCGAGCAGCAGGCGGACCGTCCGCCGGCCGACCGGATCGAGCGCCGAGGTCGGCTCGTCGAGGAGGAGCAG
>DATEXK010000009.1:0-4632 GCA_035257065.1 Gaiellaceae bacterium
CGGCCGGCCACCGCTTCGACGAGCGCGCGCCTGCCGGGGTCGCCGAGCGCCGCGAAGACCTCGTCTACGCCGGCTGGAGACACGCCAGCGCGCGCAGCTCGAGCGCGATCCCGAACTCGGGCGTGCTCTCGACGACGCGCAGGCGCGTGCCGCCGTCGACTTCTTCGAGCTCGAGCACGACCTCGCCGCCGCCGTCCTCCCAGTCGAGCACGAGCCGCTCGCCCTCGGACGCCTCGCGCACGGTCGCCCGCCGTTCGTCGCCGTCGCCCCACCTGAACACGCCCTCGCCGCCCGGGCGGGCGTCGAGTGAGACCTCGGTCGCGAACCACTCCTCGAGCCGCTCGGGCTCCGTCAGCGCCGCCCAGACCTCGTCCGGCGACTCGGGGAAGACAATCTCTCGCTCGACCTGCACCGCTGCCTCCTTCTTGGGGACGACATGCAACTGTTTGGTTGCGTATAGTGATGCGCAACCAATTGGTTGCATTGTACGCGAGAAGGGAGACCTCATGCAGCACCTCGTGCCCATGGTCGTCGAGTCGGACGGCCGCTTCGAGCGCTCGTTCGACATCTTCTCGCGGCTGCTGCGCGAGCGGATCGTCTTTCTCGGAACCGAGGTCGAGGACCAGGCCGCGAACGTGATCGTCGCGCAGATGCTCTTTCTCGAGGCCGAGGATCCCGACAAGGACATCCGCCTCTACGTGAACTCACCCGGCGGCAGCGTCTATGCCGGGCTCGCGATCTACGACGCGATGCAGTTCGTGAAGCCCGACGTGCAGACGTACTGCATCGGCATGGCGATGTCGATGGGTGCGCTGATCCTCGCGGGCGGAGCTGCCGGCAAGCGTTTCGTGCTGCCGAACTCGAAGGTGATGATCCACCAGGGCTCTGGCGGTTTCCGGGGCGCCCCGTCCGACATCCAGATCGCCGCGCGCGAGATCCTTGCGCAGACGCGACGGTATGCGGAGATCATCGCCGAGCATTCGGGCCGCGACGTCGAAGAGGTCGTGCGCGACATCGACCGTGACAACTTCATGAATCCGTCCGAGGCGGTCGCATACGGGCTCGCCGACACCGTGCTCTCGACGCGTGAGGTGCTCCAGCACAGCTAGCTTCGCGGAGTGAGCATGCGCTTCGTCGACGAGAGCGAGCGCGGTTTCGGGTGGATCTCCCCCGAGCCGCGCTTCATGCAGCGCACGTCGCATGCGCTCGTTGCGGGCGGGAGGGTCTGGTTGATCGATCCGGTGCTCGAGGAGGGCGTGCTCGAGCGGATCCGTGGGCTCGGCGAGCCGGCAGGTGTCGTGCAGCTGCTCGACCGTCATGGCCGAGACTGCGGGCGCGTCGCGGGCGAGCTCGGCGTGCCGCACTTCGAGGTTCCCGCCGTCGCCCCGGCCGGCGCCCCGTTCGAGGTGCTCCAGGTGCTGCGCCGCCGACGCTGGCACGAGGTGGCGCTCTGGATTCCGGAGCACGGCACGCTGGTCTGTGCGGAGGCTGTCGGCACGGCGCAGTACTACCGCGCTCCGTCCGAACGGCTCGCCGTCCATCCCTTGCTCCGACTGACGCCGCCGCGCTCGCTGCTCGCGGTCGAGCCGGCGCACATCCTCGTCGGGCACGGCGCGGGCGTGCACGACGACGCGCCGGCTGCGCTCAGCGACGCGATCGGGCATGCGCGGCGCCGGACACCGGCCTGGCTCTGGGCCGGGCTCCGCGCACACGGCCCGTTCCGGCGCCGGTAGGCGTACGCTTCGCGCGTGGCCGTCGCCTCCGATCTCCGCGCCCAGTTGCTTCGGCTCGTCCCCGACGAGAACCGCGTCAACGACGGCGACTCGGTGCTCGATCAGCACGCCGCCGATCTCTCGTACCACCCGCCGCACCGGCCCGACGTCGTGGTCTTCCCCGAGTCGGCGGAAGAGGTCGCAGCGGTGCTCGCGTACGCCGACGAGAACGGCGTGCCCGTCGTCCCGTTCGGTGCGGGCACGAGCCTCGAGGGTCACGTGATCCCGCTCTACGGGGGGATCAGCCTCGACTTGACGCGCATGAACGCGATCGTCGCGCTCCGTCCGCAGGATCTGACCGTGACCGTCCAGCCGGGCGTGACGCGCCTGCAGCTCGAGGCCGCCGCCGGTCCACACGGCCTGTTCTTTCCCGTCGATCCCGGAGCCGACGCGACGCTCGGCGGGATGGCCGCGACGAATGCGAGTGGAACGACGACCGTGCGCTACGGCGGCATGCGGACGCATGTGCTCGCGCTCGAGGTCGCGCTTGCCGACGGGCGCATCATCCGTACCGGCACGCGCGCCGTGAAGACCTCCGCGGGGTACAGCCTCACGAATCTCTTCGTGGGCTCCGAGGGCACACTCGGCGTGATCACCGAGCTGACCCTTCGCCTGCATCCGATTCCCGAGCACGTCGTCGTGGCGCGCGCTGCCTTCCCGTCGGTGGAAGCTGCGTGCCGCGCGGCGGCGGCGATCATCGGCGTCGGTGTTCCGGTGCTTCGGTGCGAGCTCCTCGACGCGATGACGATCGCGGCGCTGAATTCCTTCAGCGGGACGGTGTTTCCGGAATCTCCGTATCTATTCGTCGAGTTCGGCGGGAGTGAGGCCGGCGTGGCGGGTGACCTCGCGACGACGCGGGAGCTGGCGGAAGACGAAGGCGCGTCGGCGTTCGAGTCGGAAAGCGACCCGACCGCGCGTGCGCAGATGTGGAGCGCGCGCCACAACGCGCTCATGGCGTCGCTCGCGCTCTCGCCCGGCTCTCGCGCGATGACGACGGACGTCGCGGTTCCGGTGTCGGAGCTCGCGGGCGCGATCGAGCAGGCCCGGCGTGCGCTCGAGGAGTCGGGACTGAGCGGCGGAATCGTGGGGCATGCCGGCGACGGGAACTTCCACGTCGCATTCCTCCTCGACCCCGACGACGCCGCCTCGATCGAGCAGGCGGAGGCGTTGAACACCCGTGTCGTCGAGGACGCCCTCGCGCGCGGTGGTACGTGCACGGGCGAGCACGGGATCGGCTACGGCAAGCTCGCCTACCTCACGCTCGAGCACGGCGACCTGCTGCCCTTGATGCGCGGCATCAAGGAGCTGCTCGATCCGAACGGGATCATGAATCCTGGAAAAGTCGTCGCGTAGCGACGATTCCGTCAGCTACCTGGTCGCAACCGGACGCACGCGCCGAGCCATGATGCTCAGTACGTACCGGTTGAGTCAAGATCAGGTGGCGGGGGTTGGCTCGGCTCTTATGCCACGGCGCGCTCGGCGAGCACCTCGTCGAGCAGTGCATAGCCGCGCGCGATGAGCACTCGCTTCTCGGCCTCGGGCCACGGCAGCGATCTGCGCAGCCCGGTCTCGAGCGAGATCTCACCCGCCGTTCCCTCCACCGCGATGCGCGGAATCAATCGCTCGCCGAGGAACGGGAACTTCGCCGACGCGAAGCGGTCGGCGACCTCCTGTGCGATGCGCTCGCCCCGTCTGCCACCCTCGCGGCGCACGATCTTGTCGACGTCCTCGCGCAAGGCGGCGAGTGCCGTGAGCCCTTCGTCCTTGTCGCGCGCGGCTCGCTCCTCGAGCAGCGTGTTCTGCTGCACCGTGACGCGCATCAGGCGAACGATCATGTCGCCCCAGTGCGCCGGCTCACCGCGCGCGTCACGCTGCTCTGCCTCTCGCAGCTCTGCCACCAGCGCCCGAACGGGCGGGACCTTCGGAAACCGCTCGAGCCGTTGCCGCAGCCTGGCCAGCCAGGCCGAGCTGAAGCTCGAGTAGCGCGGCAGATAGCGGAAGCTGACGATCAACTCGACGCCCGGCTGGTGGTACGCATGTCCGAGCGGGAAGTTGCGCACCCACGCGCCGTCGGTCGCGATGCGGTCGCCGACCTGGCGTGGCAATACGAGCGCGCTCACGGCGGACGAGGCGAGCACCGCTTGCGCCATGATCTCGGGCGGCGTCGTGCGCGAAGAGTAGGAGAGCTCGTACGCGCGCGGGCCGCTGCCGTGGACGTCCTGGCTGACGTCGGTCGCGAACACGACGACCTCCACCGGCGACGCGGCAAGGTCGCGGGCGATCTCGTTGAAGTCGCCGAGCCGCTCCTCGACCGTCGCCGGCAGCCGGTAGTCGTGCGAGCCGAGGAGCGGTAGCCGCCACAGCGAGTGCGGCCGGAACGTGTCCTCCGGCTGCAGGCGGAGCATGAACTCCTCGAGGTCGTCGAGCCGGTCGAGCGCCGCCATCACACCGCTCACTGCACCGGACGACGTGCCGTAGATCCAACCGATGCGCGGCCAGAGGTCGGTCTCGCGGAGCCGCTTGAGAAAGCCGAGCTCCATCAGGATCCCGTTGACGGCCCCGCCGGAGAGAACGACCGCGACGTCGCGTTCCATGTCGACCGCTACGACGCGGCGCCCTCGTAGACGACACTGTCTTCGAGCGCCTCGTCGATCCGGCGTAGGACATCTGTGTCCAGTTCGATCCCCGAGGCCGCCGCGTTGTCCACCACCTGCTGCGGTCGCGACGCGCCGACGATCGCCGACGCGACGTTCGGCTCACGCAGGACCCACGCGAGCGCGAGCTGCGCCATCGTGATCCCGAGCTCGTCCGCGATCGGTTGCAGCCGCTGGATCCGCGTGAGCAAGGTGTCGTCGCGGAA
>DATEXK010000010.1:0-2939 GCA_035257065.1 Gaiellaceae bacterium
GCGCTGCCGCATCCCCTCACACCGGAGACCGCCGTTCTCGCCGTCTCGCGACAGCGGCAGCGCGAGCTGCTCGCGGGCGTCGGCGTTGCCCAACCGCGTTCGATCGTCTGCCGCACCATGGACGAGGTGACCGAGGCGGCCGCCGCGATCGGCTATCCGGTCGTCGTCGAGGCGCCCGACCGTGCCGGTGAGCGCGGCGTTGCGCTCGCGGCCGATCGGGATGCGCTCGTCGCCGCTGCTGCCGCGGCGCTCCCGGAGTCGCGCGGCGAGTACTGCCTCGTCGAGGCCTTCGTGCCCGGGCGCAGGGTCACCGTGAACGCGTTTTCGCTCGACGGGAAGTTCGTGCCGCTCACCGTGACCGACCGCGGGCAGGCTCCGCCTCCCGCGTTCGGCGTCCCGCTGGCGCACCTCTGGCCGGCAGAGCTCGATCCCCTCGAGGTGGGCGCCGCAGTCGAGACGGCCGCCGCCGCGGCGCGTGCGCTCGGCATCGAACGGGGGCCCACGACGACGCAGATCATCCTCGGCGACGACGGCGCATTGCTCGCGAAGCTCTCGGCGCGCGTGGGTGGCGGTCACGATGCGGAGCTCTGCCGCGTCGCGCTCGGCGTCGATCTGAACGCGCTCGCCGTCGCCGCAGCGCTCGGCGAGGACGTGCACCGGCACGAGCTGGCGCCGACCGCGCAGGTCGGCGGCGCATGCGTCCGTTTCCTCGTGGCCCCGCCCGGTGCGCTTCGGGAGGTTCGTGGGCTCGAACGTGCCGCTGCCGTCGAGGGCGTGCGGGGCATCCGTGTCTACCGCAAGCCGGGCCACGTCTTCCACGAGCTGCGCCGCGCGTCGGACCGTGCGGGCGCGATTCTCGCGACGGGCGACACCCGGGGCGACGCGCACGCTGCAGCCAACGAGGCGGCCGCCCGGATCGACTTCGTCACCGGGGCCGTCGAGGCGCTCGCGTGAGCCGGCGGGTGTTGCGCGCGTTGGCGACGCTCGTCGTCACCGGCCTCTGCACTGCCTACATCGTCTGGAAGATCGATCTCGGGCAGACGGCGCACGTGCTCGCGCACGCCGCGCCGGCGTGGTGGCTCGCGTCGCTCGCGATCATGGTCGGCTCTGTCTGGCCGATGGCATGGCGGTGGCGGCGTCTGCTCGCGGCGCGCGGCATCCAGGATTCGCTCCGCTGGCTCGTGCGGAGCTACTTCGTCGGCTACGCGGCCGGTCAGGTCTTGCCGACGTCGCTCGGGGGAGACGCCTCGCGCATCTACGAGACGAGCCGCCGGCATGAGGGAACGAGCGGCGCCGCCGCGGGCACGGTGCTGCTCGAGCGCGCGCTCGGCGGGACTGCGACACTCGTGCTCGCCGCCGCCGGGTTTGCGCTCGCGCTCGGCCACTACGACGTCGGCGGCTACCTGTGGGTCGAGCTCGCCTTCGTCGTCGGGGCGGTGTTCGCCGGCGTGACGCTCTTCTCGACCCGCCTGCACTGGCTGCTGCAGCGAACGCGCCCGCTGCTGCGGTTCCTTCGGATCGAGCGTCCGCTTCGCGAGGTCTACCTCGCGTTGCACTCGTTCCGCGCGACGCCGCGGCTGCTGCTCTCGATGTTCGCGCTGACGCTCGTCGTCCAGGCCGTGCGCGTGCTCGCGATCTGGTGCGCCGGGAAGGCGGTCGGCGTCGACCTCTCGCCGCGGCCTTACTACGTCATGGGGCCGCTGCTCTTCCTCGTCATGCTCGTACCGTTCACCGTGAACGGTCTCGCGGTCCGCGAGTCGTTCTTCGTCTCCTTCCTCGGCACGCTCGGCGTCTCGGCCGACCGCGCATTCGCAACAGGGTTTCTCTTCTTCGTCGTCACCATCGCCCTGGCGCTTCCGGGAGCGGCAATCGTGGGCTGGGAAGCCTTGCGCGGAGGAGCGCGCGCGCCGGTCCCCCGATGAACAGCAGCAGCGTGAACGACGTCTCGGTCGTGATCGTGACGCACAACGGCTTGCCCTGGATCGAGCAGGCGCTCGGCAGTGTGCGCGGTGTCGCGACCGTGCTCGTCGACAACGCATCCACCGACGGGACGGCGGCATTCGTCAGGGAGCGCTTCCCGGACGTCGTCGTCGTCGAGCAGGAGAACCGGGGTCTCGCAGCCGGCTGGAATGCCGGTATCGCGGAGACGAGCGGGCGCTACGTCCTGCTGCTGAACTCGGACGCCTGGCTCGACGAGGGCGCGCTCGACGCACTCGTCGCGTTCGCCGACGCGCATCCGCGCGCGGCGGTTGTCGGGCCGCGTCTGCGCAATCCCGACGGCAGCCTGCAACGTTCGGTGCGGGGCTTCCCGACGCTCTGGCGGCTCGCGACCGAGTACCTCTTCCTGCGCAAGCTCGCGCCGCGCTCGCGTGTGTTGAATGCGTTCTACGGCGCCGGGTTCGCGCACGACGAGGTGCGCGACGTGGAGTTCCTCATGGGCGCGGTGTGGCTCGTGCGACGCGCGGCGATCGACGAGGTCGGCCCGGCCGACGAGAGCTTCTTTCTCTTCAGCGAGGAGGTCGACTGGGCGTATCGGCTCCGTCGCGCCGGCTGGACGTCGCTGTTCTTCCCCGGTGCGGGGGCGACGCACGTGTACGGGGCGTCGCACCAGGGGCGGCTCTTCATCGAGAACCAGCGTGGGCACCTGCGGTTTCTCGCCAAGCACCGCGGCGCTGCGTATGCCGAGCGGGCGCGCGTCCTGCTGCGCGTCTCGCTTCGCCTGCGGGGCGTCGTGATCCGCGGCGAGCGCGGCAGGATGTACCGCGAGGCGGCGGCTTGGCTCGGCTCCGGGACCGTGGGCGAGCTGATCGCATGAGGCTGAAGGTCCCGCCGCTCCTGCTCGCCGTGCCGCTCCTCGGGGTCGCGCGGTTGCTCCCCGAGAGCGGGGCCGGCCTGTGGCTGCTGCTCGTCGCCGCGACGCTCGTTCTGCTGCTCCCCGG
>DATEXK010000011.1:0-9493 GCA_035257065.1 Gaiellaceae bacterium
GATCCGCCCTCAGCAGTGAAGGCCGGAGCAGTGGTCGACCCGAGATCCCTGGTCGGCGACCACGCCTGTGACCCGAGGGAGATTGACGATGGGCATCCCCGCTGCGAAACCGAAACCGGTCGCCATTCGGCGACGCGGCCACGCCGAGTGGCGCCGCCTGCAGGGCGCCATGCTCCGGCTCGAGTCCTCTGCGCCTTCGGTTCCACGCGTGCTGATCGTCGACGACGATCCCGCGACGCGGCTGCTCTACGCGCTCAACCTCCAGCTCGAGGGCTTGGTCGTCCTCGAGGCGGCCGACGGCCGGAGTGGGCTCGCTCGGGCGCGAAAGGAACGTCCGGACCTCGTCCTGACCGACGTGATGATGCCCGGGCTCGACGGCTTCGAGCTCGCCGAGGCGCTACGCGGCGACAAGCGCACCCGCCGGATCCCGTTCATCTTCTTGAGCGGCGAGACCACGGCCGGGCTCGAGGCTCGCGCCCGCGAGCTCGGCGCACTCGCTTTCGTTACGAAGCCGTTCGACGTGCACGCGCTTGCAGTGCTGGTCGCAAGCGTGCTCGTCGGCTCCGGCGACGGCGTGCGACCCGCGGCGCCCCTCGGCGACGAGACGGCGCCTCTGAGCGACTCCGCCGCCTGAATCGTCCTCGGCTACGCCGCTGCGGTGACTAGGCCGCTGCAGTGCGAAGCGGACCGCTGGCCCGCCGCGGCTCGAAGCCGGCTTCGCTCACGGCCGCGTTCCACGTGCCGAACAGCCGTCGTACGGTGGCGGCGGACGGATGCGAGCGGTCGGCGCGTCGCCACTGCTCGAGGCTCGGCTGCCGCCCGTGCGCCTCGTTCCAGCGCAGCATCGCGTCGAGCGTCGCGTGTCGCGACCAGCGCACGAGCGTGCTCTCGCGCGGAGCGACCGAGGGCGCCTCGCCGCCGCGCGCCTCGCCGGGACGGCGCGGCCGCAGGCCTGCGGCTTTCACGCCGCGGTTCCACGAGCCGAAGACCTGTCGCACCGTGCTCACGGAGGGATGGTCGGGGCCTGCACGCCGCCATTCGTCCACGGTGGGAGAGCAGAGATACCGCCGGTTCCAGAGCTCGAACGCGTAGACGATCGTCTCGCGGTTCCAGCGGAAGCCGTCACGCGGGCCCGGCTTCACGATGCTCCGTTCGTCGCGGCAACGGGCGTGCCGCGCTCCGCAGGGCCGTCGGCCGCGAGCCAGGCGTCGACGGCGCTCGCGCAGCGGCGTCCCTCGTCGATCGCCCACACGATCAGCGACTGGCCGCGCCGGGCGTCTCCCGCGGCGAAGACGCCGGGCACGGACGTCGCAAACTCGGGAGCGGCGGCATTGCTGCGGGCGTCGCGTTCGACGCCGAGCGCGTCGAGCAGCTGCTGCTCAGGTCCGAGGAAGCCCATCGCAAGCAGCACGAGGTCGGCCGGATGGGTCTCCTCCGTCCCGGGGATCGCAGCGAACGGCGGCACGCCGGTGTTCTCCACCCAGTGGATGCGCTCGACGCGGCCGTCGCCCGAGACGCCTGTCGTCGACACGGCGAAGCTGCGCTCGCCGCCCTCCTTCAGCGCGTAGGACGTCCGCAGCTTCAGCGGCCAGAGCGGCCACGGCGTCAGATCGTCGGGACGGTTCACGGGCGGCTCGCCGAGCAGCTCGATCTGCGTTACGGACGCTGCGCCTTCGCGGTGCGCGCTCGCGACGCAGTCGGCTCCGGTGTCGCCGCCGCCGATCACGATCACGTGCTTGCCGGCGGCCGTCAGCGC
This sequence comes from Gaiellaceae bacterium, assembly GCA_035257065.1. Classification (GTDB taxonomy): domain Bacteria; phylum Actinomycetota; class Thermoleophilia; order Gaiellales; family Gaiellaceae; genus Palsa-739. The sequence continues at coordinate 1,757 of DATEXK010000011.1, forward strand.
GGGCTCGGCCGAGCCTGCGACTGCGCGGTTCTGGCCGTAGAGGTAGTCCATCGCGAAATGCACGCCCTCGAGCTCGCGTCCCGGCACCGGCAGGTCGCGCGGCACGCGCGAGCCCGTCGCGAGAACGACGGCGTCGTAGCCCTCGAGCAGCTCGCCGGCGTCGACGTCGACGCCGACCTCGACCCCGTAGCGAAACTCGACGCCCTCGTCGGCGAGCTGGCGCAGGCGCCGCTCGACGACCGTCTTCTCGATCTTGAAGTCGGGGACGCCGAAGCGCAGGAGGCCGCCGCCCGTCTCGTCGCGCTCGAGAACCGTCACGGAATGCCCCGCGCGGTTCAGCTGCTGCGCGGCCGCGAGACCCGACGGTCCTGAGCCCACGACCGCGACGCTGCGTCCGGTGCGCTCGCGCGGCGGCTGCGGGACGATCCAGCCTGCTTCCCACGCACGGTCGACGATCGCGAGCTCGATCTGCTTGATCGTCACCGCGTTGCCCTCGTCGATCTCGAGCACGCACGCCGCTTCGCACGGCGCGGGGCAGAGGCGCCCGGTGAACTCGGGGAAGTTGTTCGTGCGGTGGAGCTGCTCGATCGCCTCTTCGAAGCGCTCGCGATAGACGAGGTCGTTCCAGTCCGGGATCAGGTTCCCGAGCGGGCAGCCGCTGTGGCAGAACGGCACGCCGCATTCCATGCACCGCGCGCCCTGCTGCTTCAGCTCGACGAGCGGCAGGAGCCTCACGAACTCGCGATGGTCGCCGACGCGTTCGCCCGGCGAGCGCTCGGGCGTGTCTGCGCGCTTGATCTTCAGAAAGGCGCCGAGCTCACCCATCAGTGGTTCTCCAGGTCACGTGGGGAGCCACTAAGCTGCCGCCCCTTCGGTCTCGCGGGTGTAGAAGCCGTCGCCGCCGGTCGAGACGACGCCCGCCTCGAGCGCGCGCCGGTAGTCGTTCGGCATCACCTTGACGAACGCCGCGAGCGCCTTCGGCCAGTCGGCGAGCAGGCGTTCGGCGACGGGCGAGCCCGTCCGCGCGCCGTGCTCCTCGATGAGCGCGAGCAGCGTCGCAATGTCCTCGTCTTCGAGCGCCTCGAGTGCGACGAGCTGCGTGTTGCAGCGCAACGCGAACGAGCCGTCCTCGTCGAGCACGTACGCGATGCCGCCGCTCATGCCGGCCGCGAAGTTCCGGCCCGTGCGGCCGAGCACCGCGACGATGCCTCCCGTCATGTACTCGCAGCCGTGGTCGCCGACGCCCTCGACGACGGCGCTCGCACCCGAGTTGCGGACGGCGAAGCGCTCGCCGACGAGCCCGCGGAAGAACGCGCGTCCCGCTGTGGCGCCGTAGAGGATCGTGTTGCCGGCGATCACGTTCTCCTCCGCGACGAAGCCGGCGCCGTCGGGCGGGCGCAGCGAGAGCACGCCACCCGAGAGCCCCTTGCCGACGTAGTCGTTCGCGTCGCCGATCAGGCTCAGCTCTACGCCGGGAGCGAGCCAGGCGCCGAACGACTGTCCGGCCGAGCCGCGGAGCGTGAAGCGGATCGTGCCCGCGGGCAAGCCGAGCCCACCGTGCTCGCGCGCGATCGCGTGCGAGAGGAGACCGCCGACCGTGCGGTTGACGTTCGCGATTGCAAACTCGGCTTCGGTCGGGACGCCGCCGTGGATCGCATGGCGCGCCGCCTCGATCAGCCGCCAGTCGAGCGCGTCCTCGAGCGCGGGAGCCTGCGCCTGCGTCCGGCGTCGCGGCCGCGCAGCATCGATGTCGGGGGAGTGGAGAATTGCCGAAAGGTCGACGCCGCGCGCCCGCCACGCGGACACCGCTTCGTCGGGATCGAGGAGGTCGACGCGGCCGACGAGATCGTCGAAGCGGGCGATGCCGAGCTGCGCCATGATCGTGCGCGCCTCTTCGGCGACGAAGAAGAGGAAGTTGACGATGTGCTCGGGCTTGCCGGTGAAGCGCTTGCGCAGCTCTGGATCCTGCGTCGCGATGCCGACCGGGCACGTGTTGAGATGGCAGGCACGCATCATCACGCAGCCGGCTGCGATCAGCGGCGCCGTTGCGAAGCCCATCTCGTCCGCACCGAGCAGGGCGGCGACGACGACGTCGCGTCCCGTCTTCAGCTGCCCGTCGGTCTGCACCCAGATGCGCGAGCGCAGGTCGTTGAGGAGGAGCGTCTGCTGCGTTTCCGCGAGGCCGATCTCCCACGGGATCCCGGCGTGCAGGATCGAGGACAGCGGCGCCGCACCGGTGCCGCCCTCGTGGCCGGAGATGAGCACGTGGTCTGCTCCCGCCTTCGCCACTCCGGCAGCGACGGTCCCGACGCCGACCTCGGCGACGAGCTTCACCGAGATCCGCGCGAGCGGGTTTGCGCAGCGCAGGTCGTAGATGAGCTGCTTGAGATCTTCGATCGAGTAGATGTCGTGGTGCGGCGGCGGCGAGATGAGCCCGACGCCGGGTGTCGTGAGGCGCACGCTGGCGATGTACTGGTCGACCTTGTGGCCGGGAAGCTGGCCGCCTTCACCGGGCTTGGCACCCTGCGCCATCTTGATCTGGAGCTCGTCGGCGTTCGTGAGGTAGTTGATGTTGACGCCGAAGCGCCCGGAGGCGACCTGCTTGATCTTCGAACGGCGGTCGTCGGTGAACCGCACCGGGTCCTCGCCGCCCTCGCCGGTGTTCGAGCGGCCGCCGATGCTGTTCATCGCGCGTGCCAGCGTTTCGTGCGCCTCGCGTGAGATCGAGCCGAGCGACATCGCGCCGGTGGAGAAGCGCTTCACGATTTCGCTCGCCGGCTCGACGTCCTCGAGCGGGATGCCGCCGCCTTCGGCATAGCGGAAGCGCATCAGCCCGCGCAGCGTCGAACGGCGGGACGAGTCGGCGTTCACGGTGCGCGAGTACTCCTCATACGTCTCGTACGACCCGGCGCGCACTGCGTGCTGCAGCGTGGCGATCGTGTCGGGGTTCCACGAGTGGTGCTCTCCGTCGCGCCGCCAGGCGTACAGCCCGAGCACGGGCAGCAGCTGGTCGCCGCCGGCGGGGCAGGCGCGAGCGTGGCGCGAAAGCGCGCCTTCGGCGATCTCGGGCAGCCCGACGCCGCCGATGCGCGTCGCGGTGCCGGTGAAGTGCCGCTCGACGAGCTCGGGGGAGAGCCCGACGGCCTCGAAGATCTGCGCGCCGCAGTACGAAGGCACGGTCGAGATCCCCATCTTCGACATCGTCTTGAGGAGGCCCTTGGCGATGCCCTTCGTCGCGCGCGCCTGCGCCTCGTCGGCCGTCATCTCGTCACCGAGCCAGCCGAGCTCGACGAGCTCCGCGAGCGTCTCGAGCATCAGATACGGGTTGACGGCTGCGGCGCCGTAGCCGACGAGGGTGGCGATGCTGTGCACGCTGCGCGGTTCGCCGGACTCGACGACGATGCCGGCCTGCAGACGTGTGCCGGCGCGCACGAGATGGTTGTGCACGGCCGACGTCGCGAGCAGCGACGGGATCGGCACGCGCTCGGCCCCGGCCTTGCGGTCGGAGAGGATGAGGATGTTGCTGCCCGCTGCAAGCGCCGCGTCCGCCTCTGCACAGATCCGGTCGATCCCGAGCTCGAGCCCGGCGGGGCCCTCGGCCGCGGGCCACGTCGTGTCGATCGTCCAGCTCATGAAGATGTCGGAGCGGACGTGCCGCAGCTGCTCGAGCTCGCGGTCGCGCAGGATCGGATTCGCCATCACGAGCTGGCGGGCGTGCTCCGGCGTCTCGTCGAGCAGGTTGTGCTCCGAGCCGAGGCTCGCCGTGACGCTCATCACGGTCGCCTCGCGGATCGAGTCGATCGGCGGGTTCGTCACCTGCGCGAACAGCTGCTTGAAGTACGAGTAGAGCAGCGGTTTGCGGCGCGACAGCACGGCGAGCGGCGTGTCGTTGCCCATCGACCCGACCGCTTCCTCGGCGTTGCGTGCGAGCGGCGCGAGGATCACCTTCATGTCCTCCTGCGCGTAGCCGAAGAGGAGCTGCCGTGTGCGGAGGGACTCGGTGGGCGGCGGCGGGGCGGCGGGCGCAGGAAGGTCGCGCAGATGCACCGTCTCCTCGTCGACCCACTTCGCGTACTGGCGGCGCGTCGCGATCTCGCGCTTCAGCTCTTCGTCGGGCACGATGCGGCCCTGCGCGAGGTCGACGAGGAAGAGCTTGCCGGGCTGCAGGCGGCCCTTGCGGATGACGTTCTCCGGCCGCTCGTCGAGCACGCCGGTCTCCGACGCGAGCACGACCCAGCCGTCGGCGGTCTCGTACCAGCGGCCGGGCCGCAGACCGTTGCGGTCGAGCGTCGCGCCGATCACGCGCCCGTCCGTGAAGGAGATCGCGGCGGGCCCGTCCCACGCCTCCATCAGGCAGCCGTGGTACGCGTAGAAGCCGCGCAGATAGTCGGGAACCTCGTCGCGGCCTTCGTAGGCCTCGGGGATCATCATCATCAGCGCATGGGGCAGCGAGCGGCCGGCGAGCACGAGCAGCTCGAGGACGTTGTCGAACGCCGCAGTGTCCGAGCCGCCCGGGCGAATCACCGGCAGCACCTTCGCGAGGTCGTCGCCGAACAGCTCGGACTTCAGCTGCGACTCGCGGGCGCGCATCCAGTTGACGTTGCCGCGCAATGTGTTGATCTCGCCGTTGTGCGCTATCAGGCGGTAGGGGTGGGCGAGCTCCCAGCTCGGGAACGTGTTCGTCGAGTAGCGCGAATGGATGAGTGCGACGGCGCTCTCGAAGCTCGGGTGGACGAGGTCCGGGAAGTAGCCCCCCAGCTGCGGCGCCGAGAGCATCCCCTTGTAGACGAGCGTGCGCGAGGAGAAGCTCGGCACGACGAGATCGGATCCCGCGGCGAGTTCCGCCACACGACGGATCACATACAGCTTCCGCTCGAACGCGTCCTGGTCGAGGTCGGGCGCCGCCCCGACGACGACCTGCCGGATCACCGGTGCGTACGCCTTCGCGGTCTCTCCGACGTACTTCTCGTCCACGGGGACGTCCCGCCAGCCCAGCAGCCGCTGTCCCTCGGCGGCGATCGTCGTCTCGACCAGCTGCTCGATCTCCGCCCGCCGAGCGTCGTCGCGCGGCAAGAAGCAGACACCGATCCCGTACGCCCCCGCCGTCGGCAGCCCGTCGACCGCAGCGCGGAAGAATGCATCCGGGATCTGCACCGTGATGCCTGCGCCGTCGCCCGTGTTCGCGTCCGCGCCCTCCGCGCCTCGGTGCTCGAGGTTCCCGAGCGCCGTCAGGGCGCGCAGCACCGTCTCGTGCGTGGGGACGGCGTCGAGGCGGGCCACGAACGCGACCCCGCACGCGTCGTGCTCGTACGCGGGGTCGTAGAGACCCGACCGGACAGAGCCTGGTCTAGGGGGCGGCATGGTCTGCTGGATGTCGGGTGATTCGTTCGGCACGCGTCGGCTTCCTCGTGGGAGGCAGAAGGACTAGGGCATTCTCCGCCTTGTCTCCTAGTCGGCGGTGGCGGAGAGAGGTGCCGACTAGCGCGTACGAATGTGCGCGGCGAACGCGAAGACCTTCGACTTACCTGCGTTCAGCATGTGCGCCATCGAGTCACCTAGCCTAGATGTGGTGCTCCCGAGAGCCAAGACTGTTCTCCGGTTTCGAGCGGGGCGCGGCCCGGAGGCCACGCCCCGCTGGGGGGAGTGCTTTTGCCCATCAAAAAAGCCCGCAGGACTCGAGAGTCCGGCGGGCTTCAGCGCCCGGTCGCCCGCCACCACGATGCGGCGACGACCTGGGCGAAGTGTTGCGCACCTGCCGGGCAGGTGCAAGCCCATCGCGCAGATTTTGGCCCGTCCGATTTGACAGACGCCGAAAACACATGCACTGTGGGGGGTGCGATGACGACCGCAGCAGTGCTGACACGCGTCCCCTCGAGCCAGATCACCGGGCTCGTCGGCGCGTTCGCGTTCATTCTTCTCGTCGTCATTTCGATTATCCCCCACTAAGGGGGATGACGCGAACACGCGCCGCACACTGGCGCACACACCGACCTCGCCACACCACAGGTGCGTCTCGTGACGACACCGCGAAGGAGGAAGTGTTCGTGTCCCGCAGGATCCAGATTCTCGATACGACGTTGCGTGACGGTGAGCAATCACCGGGCATCGCGCTGCAGCCGCATGAGAAGGCGGAGATCGCCGAGCAGCTCGAGCGGCTGGGCGTCGACGTGGTCGAGGCCGGCTTCCCCGGGGCATCGCCGGGAGATTTCGAGGGCGTCCGCGCCGTTGCGGCCGCCGTCCGCGGGCCGGTCGTGGCCGGCTTCGCACGCACTCGGCGCGAAGACATCGAGGCTGCCGGTCAGGCGCTCGCCGGCGCTCGCAGGTCGCGCATCCACCTTGTGCTCGCCACGAGCGCCCTCCACATGGAGAAGAAGCTCCGCCTCGACCCGGAGGACGTCGTGCGCCAGGCGCGCTGGGCGGTCGAGTACGCGGGCGAGCGCGCCGACGAGGTCGAGTTCTCGTGCGAGGACGCGACCCGCTCGGATCCGGCCTTCGTGGCCCGCGTCTGCCGTGCGGCGATCGAGGCGGGCGTGACGGTGATCAACCTCCCCGACACGGTCGGCTATGCGCTTCCGACGCAGTACGCGTCGTTCATCGAGGACGTCCGGCGGCGCTGCCCCGAGTTGCGGGACGTCACCCTGTCGGTGCACTGCCACGACGATCTGGGGCTGTCAGTCGCCAACTCGCTCGCAGGCATCCACGCCGGTGCCGACCAGGTCGAGGGCACGATCAACGGGCTCGGCGAGCGCGCAGGCAACGCCTCACTCGAGGAGATCGTCGTCGCGCTCAAGGTGCGCAGCGACTACTACGAGGTCGAGACAGGCATCGACACGACGCTGATCGCCGCCACTTCGCGCCTCGTCGCGGAGCGAACGGGATACGCTGTCCAGCGCAACAAGGCCGTCGTGGGCGCGAACGCATTCGCTCACGAGGCCGGCATCCATCAGGACGGGATGCTCAAGGACTCGCGGACGTACCAGATCATCGATCCACGAGAGGTCGGCGTCTCGATGACGCTTCCGCTCGGCAAGCACTCGGGGCGGCACGCCTTCGCCCACGCGTGCGCGGAGATGGGAGTCGCCCTCGAGGGCGAAGAGCTCAACCTCGCATTCCACCGTTTCAAGGCGCTGGCCGACTCCGGCGCCGCCGTAACCCTTGACGAGCTGTTCACGGAGGTAGCCGTATGAGCCGCAAAGCGACAATCGCCTGCCTGACGGGAGCCGGCACCGCGCCGGAGCTGATGGCCGAGGCTGTCCTCGCGCTCGACGCGGTCGCCCGCCTGCACGGTCTGTCCATCGACCAGGTGCACGTCCCGTTCGGCGGCGTCGCCGTCGCGCGAGGCGGGCAGGCGTTTCCGGCCTCGACGCGGTCGGCGGTGCTCGCCGCCGACGCCGTGCTCGTCGCGGGCGCCGAAGAGCCGGCGCTCGCCGACGTGATGGCCGAGCTCGACCTCCGCGCGCGCGTCACGCAGGTGCGCTTCGGCAAGCACGACGACGTCGCGTTCGTCGCGCCGCTCGAGGAGGACTCGGCCGAGTGGGGGCTCGAAGCTGCGTTCCGTATCGCCGAAGGGCGCAGCATGCGTCTCGCAGTCGTCGGCGACACAGCCTGGAACGAGCTCGCCGACGCGGTCGCGGTCGCGCACGATCACGTTCAGGTCGAGCACCTCTCGCCGCGGGTGGCCCTCCCGCTCGCGGCGTTCAACGCGAGCCGGTTCGACGTGGTCGCAGTGGCGCCCGC
>DATEXK010000012.1:0-9727 GCA_035257065.1 Gaiellaceae bacterium
CAGTGGTGTCGAGGACGTCGCCTTCGAACTCGACGCCCTTCGCCTCGAGCTCCTTGCGCGCCTCGTGCACGTCCGGCACGCGCAGCGCGATGTTCGCGGTGTGCGGCGCGGTGAACGACGAGCCGACTGCCTCCATGTCCAGGAGGTAGACGCTGATGTTCTCGCCGAGCTGGAACTCCGGGAAGCTGAGGTTGCCGATCTGCTCGAGCCCGAGCGTCTCGCCGTAGAACTGCTTCGACCGCTCCATGTCGGTGACCGGCACCGAGATGAAGTCGGTGCGCTCGACGATCATCCGACACCGCCCTTAGCCAACACTTCCCTCCATCTGCAGCTGGATCAGCCGGTTCATCTCGACGGCGTACTCGAGCGGCAGCTCCTTCGTGATCGGCTCGACGAAGCCCGACACGATCATCGCGCTCGCCTCCGACTCCGAGAGCCCGCGCGACATGAGGTAGAAGAGCTGCTCGGCGCCGATCTTCGACACGGTCGCCTCGTGGCCGATGTCGACCTCGTCCGCCTCGATCTTCATGTACGGGTACGTGTCGGAGCGCGAGTGCTCGTCGAGGATCAGCGCGTCGCAGACGACCTTCGACTTCGCGCCCTTCGCGCTCTTGTCGACCTGGAGGAGGCCGCGGTAACCGGCGCGGCCCCCGTCCTTCGAGATCGACTTCGACGTGATGATCGACGACGTGTTCGCCCCGATGTGGACGCACTTGCCGCCCGCGTCCTGGTGCTGGCCCTTGCCGGCGAACGCGATCGACAGCACCTCGCCGTGCGCTCGCTCGCCCATCAGCCAGATCGCCGGGTACTTCATCGTCAGCTTCGAGCCGAGGTTCCCGTCGACCCACTCCATCGTCGCGTCTTTGTGCGCGACGGCGCGCTTCGTGACGAGGTTGTAGACGTTGTTCGACCAGTTCTGGATCGTCGTGTAGCGGCAGCGTGCGCCCTCCATGACGACGATCTCGACGACCGCCGAGTGCAGCGAGTCGCTCGAGTAGATCGGCGCGGTGCAGCCCTCGACGTAGTGCACGTATGCACCCTCGTCGACGAGGATCAGCGTGCGCTCGAACTGGCCCATGTTCTCCGCGTTGATCCGGAAGTACGCCTGCAGCGGCATCTCGATTTTCACGCCCTTCGGGACGTAGATGAACGAGCCGCCCGACCACACGGCCGAGTTGAGTGCCGCGAACTTGTTGTCGTTCTGCGGGATGATCGTCCCGAAGTACTGCTTGAAGAGCTCTTCGTGCTCGCGCAGCGCCGTGTCGGTGTCCAGGAAGATGACGCCCTGGTCCTCGAGGTGCTTCTGGAGCTTGTGGTAGACGACCTCCGACTCGTACTGCGCGCCGACACCGGCGAGGTACTTCTTCTCGGCCTCCGGGATCCCGAGCTTGTCCCAGGTGTCCTTGATGTCGGCCGGCAGGTCTTCCCACGATTCGGCCTGATTCTCCGTGGGCTTGATGTAGTAGAAGATGTTGTCGAAGTCGATCTCGGCGACGTTGCCGCCCCACTCGGGCATCGGCCGCGCGTAGAAGTAGTCCAGGCTCTTGTGCCGGAACTTGCGCATCCAGTCGGGCTCGTTCTTGTGCGACGAGATCGCGTCGACGAGCTCGTGCGAGACGCCGCGCCCGCTCTTGAAGAAGTAGTCCTCGTCGACGGAGAAGCCGTACTTGATCGCATAGTCGCTGCCGATCCCCTGCACGACCTCGGTTTCGGTCTGCGCCATTACGCCTCAGCTCCTGCCGTTGCGGTTTCCGGAATGAATGGGTCGTAGCCGTCGGCCTCGAGCTCCTTGGCGAGCTCGGCGCCGCCCGACTTGACGATCTGCCCGTCCACGAAGACGTGCACGTGATCCGGGGTGATGTAGTCGAGAATCCGCTGGTAGTGCGTGATCACGAGCGCGCCCATCTCCGGGCCGATCAGTTCCTTGACGCCGCCCGCGACGACCCGCAGCGCGTCGATGTCGAGGCCGGAGTCGGTCTCGTCGAGCACCGCCATCTTCGGCTTCAGCATCGCCATCTGGAGAATCTCGACGCGCTTCTTCTCGCCGCCCGAGAAACCGTCGTTCAGGTAGCGCGAGGCGAGCTCGCGGCTGACCTTCAAGCGGTCCATCTGCGCCAGGAGCTCCTTGCGGAACACCGGGATCGCGACCGGGTCCTCGACCCCGCCGTTGCGCGCCTTGCGCACGGCGTTGATCGCGGCCCGCAGGAAGCTCGTCACGGTCACGCCGGGGATCGCATGCGGGTACTGGAAGGCGAGAAACAAGCCGCGCTGCGCGCGCTCGTCCGCCCCCATCTCCGTCACGTCCTCGCCGTCGAGAAGGATCCTGCCCTCGGTGATCACGTAGGCCGGATGGCCCATGATCGCGTTCGCGAGCGTCGACTTCCCGGAGCCGTTCGGCCCCATGATCGCGTGCACCTCGTTCGTGTCGACCTCGAGATCGACACCCTTGACGATCTCGGTGCCGTTCTCGAGCGAGACATGAACGTTTTCGAGCTTCAGTAGTGCCACGTTGTGGAACCTCAGTTTCCCTTGAAAATGCGGGTATTTTCGATCGTTTGCGAGAGGTCGCAGTCTAGCGGAGAACCCGTAGTCCAAGAATCGTCCCATAGCCAATCGGGCCGAACATGGGTAGTCTGGGTGCATGGGAAACATTGGAACTGGCGAGATCGTCCTCCTGCTCCTCCTCGCGCTGTTGCTCTTCGGCGCGAAGCGGCTGCCGGAGATCGGTCGCTCGCTCGGCTCGGGAATGAAGGAGTTCAAGGACTCGGTCACCGGTGTCACGAAGCACGATGACACTCCCGAGCTTGCGCCTCCCACCTCGGTCGAGACGACGACCACTTCGCCTCACGAGCACGAAACCGTCTAGGGCCCGCCCATGAAGCGTCTCCCGCGCCGCCTGCAGCACGGCGAGGAGGCGACGCTGGTCGAGCACCTCGAAGAGCTGCGGCAGCGCATTTTCGTCTGTCTCGGCGCTCTCGTCGTCGGCTTCGTCGCGACCTACTCGATCCACCGGCATCTCCTGCATTGGCTGAACCGGCCGCTGCCTGCGCACGTCGGCAAGCCGATCACCCTCAGCGTCGCCGAGCCCTTCCTCACCGTCATGAAGCTCTGTCTGATGGGCTCGATCGTCCTGACGATGCCCGTGCTCCTGTGGCAGCTTTGGGCGTTCCTCGCGCCGGCCGTCGACGCGCGCCAGGAAAGGCGGGTGCGCTACTTCGTGCTCTTCGCCGCCGTCCTGCTCGCCGGTGGAATCGTGTTCGGCTACTTCGTCGCCCTCCCCGCGGCGGTGCACTACTTGACGAACTTCGACAAGTCGGAGTTCGACATCCAGCTCCGGGCGAAGGACTACTACGGGTTCACGACGATGGTGCTGCTCGCGATGGGCGTCGTCTTCGAGATGCCGATCTTCATCCTCGCCATGACCCGGCTGGGGATCCTCAGCACACGACAGCTGCGGCAGAACCGCCGGATCGGCTACTTCGCCGTCGCGGTCCTCGGTGTCGCGTTGCCGGGCGTCGACCCCTTCACCACCGCGATCGAGATCCTGCCGCTGTGGGTTCTCTACGAGGGCTCGATCTGGCTCTCCGTCCTGCTCGATCGCAGGCAAGCGCGCGCGGTCGTCGCCGACGGCGTTTCCGGCTCAGGCCTCTAGCTATTCTGGGCCACCGATGGCACGCGGAGCAGTCAAAGCCAAGCAGGCGCAAAGCCTCAAGGACAAGAAGGGCGGGCGCGGCTCGGCCGCGAAGGCAACGCCGAAGGGGCGGAAGCAGCGCCACAAGAGCGGCGGCAACCCGAACCAGCAGCTCTTCTTCTCGCGCATGCGCCGCCGGGCGAAGCCCATGTACTTGATCCTCGCCGTCCTCTTCGCCGTCACGTTCGCCTTCCTCGGCGTCGGCTCCGGTTCGAACAGCGGGCTCGATCAGCTCTTCAGCGGCCTCAACATCTTCGGGCACGGTGGCTCGTCCGTCTCGAAGGCGCTGAAAGAGGTGCAGAAGAGCCCGACCGACCCGAAGGCGTTCCGCGATCTCGCCACCGCCTATGAGGCAAAGGGTGACACGGCGAACTCGATCGGCGCGCTCCAGCAGTACACGAACCTGAAGCCGAAGGACGTGAAGGCCTGGAGCGAGCTCGGCGGCCTCCAGCTCGGCGAGGCCCAGAATCTCGTCACGCAGTATCAGGCTGCAGCGCAGGCCCAGCAGCTCGCGACGCCGAGCCAGGGGTTCCGGCCGGCGAAGGGAACGCTTGCGACGGCGCTCGGGACCGATCCCATCGAGCAGGCGGCCGCAACGACGGCGAACGCCGCAACGACGGATCTCTACCAGCGGGTGTCGCTCGCATACGCCGGGGCCATCTCCTCGTACAAGGCGCTCGTCAAGCTCCAGCCCGGGAACGCGAACGCACAGTTCGAGCTCGCACAGGCCGCCCAGACGGCCGGCGATACGGCCTCCGCGGTCACGGCGTACAAGGCGTACGTGAAGCTCAACCCGGATTCCTCGACGGCGGCGCAGGTGCGGCAGCTGATCAAGCAGCTCTCGCCGAAGCCCGCCAAGAAGAAGTCGAAGAAGTAGCGTCCCGCTACGCGGGTTGCTCCTCCCGCGACTTCGTGTCAGGCGTCCGGTTAGACTCCGCGCGAGACCGAGGGACCGAGAGCCGAGGGGACGCTACGTCATGAACTTCGACATCAAGACCGAGCAGTTGAGCGATGACGCCTACGTCATCTCGCTCGCGGGCGAGGTCGATCTCTATACCGCCCCCGAGTTCAAGCAGCAGCTGCTCGAGGTGATCGGCCAGGGTGGCAAGGAGGTCGTCGTCGACTTCAGCAACACGACCTTCATCGACTCGACGACGCTCGGTGTGCTCGTGGGTGGCGTGAAGCGGCTCCGCTCGGCCGACGGCCAGCTCTCGCTCGTCTGCAGCGACCGCAACATCACGAAGATCTTCGAGATCACGGGCCTCGACCGGGTCTTCACCATCTATCCGACGCGGGACGACGCTGTCGCCACGCTCGGCACGACCGGGAACCAGCCTCCAGCCTAGTGCTCCGGCGCGCGCTTCCCGGGGCCTTGCTTGCTGCTGTCGCTCTCTTCGCGGCCGGCTGCGGCACGGGCGGCATGGCCTCGTCGAGCGGCGACCAGGCGAACGGCCAGAAGCTCTTCACCGAGAAGTGCGCGGGCTGCCATGTGCTCGCCGCCGCAGGCTCGCAGGGGACGCTCGGCCCGAACCTCGACAATGCGTTCGCCGGGCCCAAGGCCGAGCATTTCAAGCAGAGCACGCTTCAGAACGTCGTCCTGGATCAGATCCGTGAGGCGTCGTTGCCGATGCCCGCCAACCTCGTGAAGGGCCAGGACGCGGTCGACGTCGCCGGCTACGTCGCCGCGGTCGCCGGCACGAATGCCAAGCCGCCTGCGCAGCAGGCCACCGACGGCAAGTCGATCTTCTCCGCGAACTGCGCCAGCTGCCACACGTTGAAGGCGGCGGGCGCCACCGGCACGGTCGGGCCGAACCTCGACCAGCTGAAGCCGGCGCTCGCGATCGTGCAGAAGCAGGTCGAGAACGGCGGCAGCGTCATGCCCGCGTTCAAGGGCAAGCTGACACAGCCGCAGATCGACGCGGTGGCGAAGTTCGTCGCCGGCTCCGCCGGCAAGTAGCCACATGGTCGAGATCAGGCGCGCGCGGCTCGAGGATGCCGCCGCGATCGCGGAGGTGCACGTGCGCACCTGGCAGTCCGCGTACGAGCACGTATTCGGCGCCGAGCGCCTCGCGAGCATCGACACTGCGGGGCGAGAGGGCACTGCGCGGCGCTTCGCCACCGACGCCGACTACGACGCGTTCGTCGCCGCCGACGACGGACGGATCGTCGGCTTCGTCGCCTGCGGGTCGGCCGAGGAGGAAGCGGAACAGCGACGCGAGCTCTTCGCGATCTACGTCCTTCCCGAGGCGTGGGGCGGCACGGCGGCCTCGGGCCTGATGCACGCCGCCCTGGACGCCATGCGCAGCCGCGGGGCCGCTGAGGCGATCCTCTGGGTGCTCGACGACAATCCGCGCGCCCGGCGCTTCTACGAGCGCGAGGGCTGGCACGCAGACGGATCCGCCGAGTCCGAGTACCTCGGGCTCACCGTGCCGCTCGTCCGCTACCGGATCGGGTTCTAGAGGCGCGAGACAGGCATCGCGAAGCGCTCGCGCGCCTTTGCGAGTAGCGCGTCGTCGCCCATGGCGAGCACGATCTCGTCGGCGCCGAACTCGCGTAGCGCGTCCTCGATCGCGAGCACGGTGTCGTCGGCGCCGACCACGCCGCGCGCCTCGAGCCCTGCGCGGGAGAGGTCGCCGGCGAGCGCCTCGGCGGTCCGCTGAGCCTCGTTCCGCTCGTCGTCGACGGCGCCGGTGAGCGACTTCACCGTGGAGACGAGGGCGGGCACGACCACGAGCACGTCCGTCGTCCGCGCGTCGATCCGTCCCGCGATCCCTGACGTCCCTCGCTCCGCGACGAGCAGGACGCGGTGCGTCCCGCCGGGCGTCCCTGACACGAGCACCGGAGCGTGCTCGGTCGTCACCGGTCCCCGCATGAGCCAGACGATCACGCCGCCGATCGCGACGACCGCCGCCGCCACGGCCAACCAGGTGTTGACGAATGAGGCCCCGGCGACGACGATCGCGCCGGCAACCACGACCACGAGGAATCTGAAGGCCTCGGCCTCGCTGCGGAGTGGATTTTGCATTGCGCCCTCGACGTACCCGTTTTCAGAGGATGTAGACCGTCAAGTACACGACGATCCACATCACGTCGACGAAGTGCCAGTAGATCCCGCCGATCTCGACGCCGTGATGGTGCTCGGGGGAGAAGTGCCCGCGAAAGGCCCGGATCGTCATAAAGCCCAGGATGGTCAAGCCGACGAAGACGTGCGCGCCATGGAGGCCGGTGAGGCAGAAGAAGATCGTGGCAAAGGATCCGTCGCCCGTGTTGAAGCCGACGCGCGAGTACTCGATCGCCTGCGTGATCAGGAACGTGAGCCCCATGAGGAAGGTGAGCAGCAATCCGGCGCGCAGGCCCCAGACGTTCCCGCGCTTGATCGACTTCAGCGCCCAGTGCATCGTGAAGCTCGAGGTGACGAGGATGGAGGTGTTCACGAGCGCGACGAACTTCGGCAGGTGGAACTGATGCGGCGGCCACGGCGTCCCGTGCACGACGCGCACGAAGAAGTACGCCGTGAAGAACGAGCCGAACAGCATGATCTCGGTGCCGATGAAGAGGAACATGCCGAGCACGGGCGGCGCGACGCGCGACGAGTAGTGCGGAGTCGGTGGGCCGTGGTGTTCGTGCGAGTCGTGGCCCTGCGGCAAGTGTTCTGCGTGCGTGGACATCAGGCGGTCACCTCGGCCGGCATGTCGACCTCGACGTGCTCGACCGGCAGCTCTGCGCTTGCGCGGAGGCGGCCGACGAGGTCACGGCGCAGCCAGCCGGAGCGGGCGCCGGGGAACGTCGAGACGATGATCTCGTTCACGCGCTCGTCCTCGAGCGTCTGCATCACCGCTGCATACGGGTCGGGATGCGAGATCTGGCCGTGCACGTCGAGGCCCTCGCTCCGCAGCATCGTCACCGCACGGAGGAGCCGGCGTTCCGCCGCCTCGTGCGAGCCGTCCGAGTCGCCCTGCGGCGAGAGAATGAGGAAGCCTGCCGGGCCCGCTGCCGCACGCTCGCGAATCTTCTGGAGCAGCGGCTCGCCGAGCACCGTCTGGTTCGCGACGACGAGCACGTTGGCCGAGCCGTGCTCGGCGCCGAGATCGACGATGACGTGCTCGAACGGGAGCGACCCGGCGGCGTCGCGCATCTGGTCGACCATGTTGCGGCGCAGCCAGCCTGACTGCTTCTGCGGGTGCGTCGAGACGAGGATCTCGTCGGGCTCGAGCTGGTGGATCGCGTCGCGGAGCGCCGACACGGGATCGGCCTCGATGACGACGCCGGTGGCGGGCACACCGGCTGCGCGAAGCCTGTCGAGCGTCCGGTCGAGCCGCCGGCGTGCGGCGGCACGGCGCGTGTCGTAGTAGACGACGTAGCCCTGGCGCGGCTGCGTGACCGGCGAGAGGACGGTGACCCGCACCGAGCCTTCCTTCCCCTTCTCCTCGATCAGCTCGATGAGCGTGTTGGAGACCGACGTCTCGTTGGCCACCACGAGGATGTGACGGGCTTCTTCGGCGTCGGTCACGGGACGGGCACCTCCTCCGTCTCCTTCGCGCGCGCCGGAGCGAGGATCGCGTGCACCGCGCCTGGTACGCCGTACTCGTACGGCGACCCGACGACCTGCGGGATCTCGTCGAAGTTGAAGATCGGCGGCGGCGAGCTGACCTGCCATTCGAGCGTCATCCCGCGCCACGGGTTGCTCGGCGCGATCGGGCCGCTGCGCCAGCTCGTGATCATGTTGTAGAGGAACACGATCGTCGACATGCCAAGCCCGAACGACGCGAGCGAGATGAACATGTTGAGGCTCGCGAACTTCGGCACGTAGTCGGCGACCCGGCGCGGCATCCCCTCCATCCCGACGAGGTGCATCGGGAAGAACGTCAGGTTGAAGCCGACGAACGTCAGCCAGAAGTGCAGCTTGCCGAGGCGCTCGTTGTACATGCGCCCGGTCATCTTCGGGAACCAGTAGTACATCCCGGCGAAGATCGTGAAGACGGAGCCGCCGAACAGCACGTAGTGGATGTGCGCGACGATGAAGTACGTGTCGCTGACGTGGATGTCGATCGGCACGGCGCCGAGCATGACGCCCGAAAGCCCGCCGATCACGAACATCGAGAGGAAGCCGAGCGCGAAGAGCATCGGCGTATTGAAATGGAGCTTGCCCTCCCACATCGTCGCGAGCCAGCTGAAGATCTTGATCCCCGTCGGAACGGCGATGAGCAGCGTCGTGACCATCATCGGGACGCGCAGGTACGAGGCCATGCCGCTGACGAACATGTGGTGCGCCCACACGGAAAAGCCCAGCACGACGATCGCCATGAGCGAGAGGGCCATGAGCCGGTAGCCGAAGATCGGCTTCCGGCTGAAGACGGATATGACCTCGCTCACGATCCCGAAGCCGGGCAACATCATGATGTACACCGCCGGGTGCGAGTAGAACCAGAAGATGTGCTGGTACCCGAGTGCGTAGCCGCCGTTCCCGGGGTCGAAGAACGCGGTGTGCATCACGTGGTCGAACATCGAGAAGAACTGCGAGCCGGCGATGAACGGCGTCGCGACCACGACGAGCAACGAGGTCGTGAAGTTCGCCCAGACGAGCAGCGGCATGCGCCAGAAGGTCATTCCCGGCGCGCGCATCGTGATGATCGTGACCAGGAAGTTGAGGGCCGTCATCACCGACGAGGCCCCGGCCCACTGCACGCCCTGATTGAAGAACACCGCCCCGAGCGGCTGGTGCGTCGAGCAGAGCGGTGCGTAGCCCGTCCAGCCGCACGCGAAGGCGCCGCCCGGAACGACGAAGGAGGAGAGCATCATGATCCCGGCGATCGGCAGGAGCCAGAACGAGAGCGCGTTCAGGCGTGGGAACGCCATGTCGGGCGCGCCGAGCATCAGCGGGACGGCGAAGTTCGCGAGCCCGGCGAACGCGGGGATCACGAAGAGGAAGATCATCAGCGACGCGTGGACCGAGAAGAGGCCGTTGTACGTCTGCGGATCGACGTACTGCATGCCCGGCTTCGCGAGCTCGGCGCGGACGAGCAGCGCGAGCATCCC
>DATEXK010000013.1:0-6213 GCA_035257065.1 Gaiellaceae bacterium
CCGCCGCAGGGACCGAGCGCCAGCGCGACGTATCTCCAGATCGTCACTGCCGACGGCACGTCGCATCTGCCGACGAATGAGTCCGAGAAGGTCCCGGTGACCAAGGACACGCTCGCCGTCGCGGCTCAAAAGCACGACCCGTTCTTCGCCAACGGACGCGTTGGCAAGAAAGAGTCGCGCATCTACACGGTCTACGGCGGCCGAATCATCGACGCGAACGGCAATACGCGCAGCTTCGCCCTGCAGCTGGTGCGCCCAACCGACGACATCGACCGCACGCTGCACCGCCTGCAGCTGATCCTGCTGCTCGTGCTCGGCGGAGGCCTCGTTGCCGGCGCTGCGGGCGGGGCGCTCGTGTCGCGGGCGGCGCTCGTCCCGGTTCGGCGCCTCACCAGCACCGCAGAGCGCATCGCGGAGACGGGCGAGCCGAGCGAGCGCGTGCCGGTCACCGGCCGCGACGAGCTGTCTCGGCTCG
Source organism: Gaiellaceae bacterium (assembly GCA_035257065.1). Classification (GTDB taxonomy): domain Bacteria; phylum Actinomycetota; class Thermoleophilia; order Gaiellales; family Gaiellaceae; genus Palsa-739. Next base: position 476 of record DATEXK010000013.1, read on the forward strand.
GCGGTGCGTTCAACACGATGCTCGGTGCGCTCGAGGAATCGCTCGACACGCAGCGCAGGTTCGTCGCCGACGCGTCGCATGAGCTTCGCACACCGTTGACGAGCATCCAGACGAATATCGAGGTACTGAAGCAGCACGACCTGCTCGATGCGGGAGCGCGCGGCCGGCTCTTCGACGACCTGGAACGAGAGGCGCACGAGATGCGCGACCTGATCGCGGGTCTGCTCGAGCTCGCGCGGGGCGACGACCCGAGCCAGGAGCGGGAAGCGGTACAGGTGGACGAGCTCGTGGAGAACGCCGTGCATCGAGCGCGCTCTCGCTACCCGCAGCTCACCTGGGCGAGCCGCGTCGAGCCGACCGTCGTCGAGGGATATCCGGACCGGCTCGAGCGAGCGGTCTGGAACCTGCTCGAGAATGCGGGCAAGTGGAGCCGCGAAGGCTCGTCCGTCGACGTCATCCTCGAGCAGGGCGAGCTGGTCGTGCGTGACTACGGCCCGGGCATCGCGCCCGAGGACCGCGAGCACGTCTTCGACCGCTTCTACCGGGCGACGAACGCGCGCGCGCTCCCTGGCTCCGGGCTCGGTCTTGCGATCGTGCGCGAGGTCGCAGAAGCGCACGGTGGCTCGGTGGCCGCCGAGGAGGCCCCCGGCGGGGGCGCGCTTCTGCGGTTGCGCCTGCCTCTGCCCACGAATTCTTAAGGCTGCCTCATCTGCGCCTGATCAGATGTGTGAGCTGCATCGTGTTCCCTCCCGAACGACCGGCAACCCCTGAATCGTTCGGCGCCTCTCTCGCGGGCGGGTGGTGATCCTGCTGGAGAGGCGCCGGGCGGGCCGGTCAGCCGCGTAGGCGGCGAAGCACAGCGAGCGCGGCCTCGAACGAGCTGACGATCTCGCCGCCGGACGCCTCGATGCACCCTTCGACGAAGAGGTTGAGACCGTTGCTCTCGCCGCGCGAGCCACGCAGGTCGGTGAGCAGGCCGACCACGCCCTTCTTCGTCGGGTCGGACTGCATCAGCGCGTAGAAGATCCCGATCTCACAGGCCGTGCCGTCGTCGACCATCGGGCCGTCGAGCAGCGCGAGCACCGCATCGGCCGGGCCGAGGCCGCCCATGTCCTTGGCAAAGATGACGGTCCCCGTCGTGTCGGACTGCGCGAGCTCGTGCTCGTGCGGCACGAAGACGTCGAAGCCGCCGGCGCGCAACTGCGCGGCGCACTCGTCGATGTAGACGCGCTCGTACGGCGTGAACAGCGGGCCTGCGAAGTAGATCTTCATCGACGCGCGGAGCGGCTCAACGCCTGCGGCGCCGCAGGAGGCCCGCCCGCTCGCCCGCCGCCTCGGTGGGCTCGACGCTCTCGTCTGACTCGTTCTCGTCCGGGGGGCTCTCGGCCGCAGGCTCGTCCTGCGGCCCCAGCTCCCATGGGTCGGCCGCAGCGGCCTCGACCTCCTCGGCGGAGGCGACGATCGTCAGTGCCTCCGGCTCGGTCGTCTCGTCAGGCTCGGACGCCGCTCCCCACGCGGGCGCGGGCGCTTCGACGTACGGGGCGGGCTCCCCTTGCTCGGAAGCGGAGTCGAACGGGGCAAACGCGATCGCCGGCGGGACGAAGCGCGCACGCCCGGCCAGCCATTCCGACAGCGCGACGATCAAGAATGCGCCGGCCATGAGGGCGACAACGAGGGCCGGCCGGAAGTGAGCGACGCCCGCAATCACCGCGACGGCGACGATCAGCGCGGCTTCCGCGGCGAGCCTCAGCACCACCATCGGCAGCTCGCTGCGGGGTACGTCGTAGCGCGGCGCGGCCCAGGCGGGCTCCTGCAGTGCGCCGCCTCCGAAGCCGAGCGCCCGCAGTGCACGCAGGTCGTTGCGCAGCGCGTCGGCGTCTCGCCGGAAGACCTCGACCGCCTCGAGCGCGTGCAACGAGACGTCGAGCTGCGCTGCGTGGCGGTAGAACGCGTCGAACGCCTCCCGCACGGCCTCCTGCTCGTAGCCCTGCTCGGCGATCGGCAGGTCCTCGATCCGCGGCAGCGGCCCGGGCGGCGTGTCGGAAGAGGGCCAGGCATCGGTCATAGGCGACAGTATGCGGAGTTCACCGCAGCAATGAGAGTTCCTGGGCGTACTCCGGCAGAAGGTCGCCGGGAACCTCCACCCGATCGCCGGGCCGGAGCGGGACGACCACGCGGATCCGGCCACCGCGCACGAATCCAACTCGCTCAGCGCCCACGTCGAGCGGTTCATACGAGCCGAAGAACGCCTCGGGATGATCGGCGCGCAGCCGGAGGACGCGTCGGATCAGGTGGAACTTCAGGGTCTCGCGACGCGGGGCGGTCTCCGCCGCAGCACGGATCGCGCGCCTCCAGTCGACGCCACGCCGGTTGTCGGGATCGACGAGGTTCAGCGACCAGAACGCGTCACCCTGATAGATGTCGGGCAGCCCCGGCGTCGTCAGGCGCAGGAGCAGGGCACCGAGCGACGCGTGCTCCCCCGCCAGTGTCACGTCGGCGACGAAGGGCTCGAAGTCGTCGAGGAACTCTCGGTTGTCGTAGAGCGAGCGGACGAACGACTTCACACGCAGCTCGTGCCGCTCGTCGGGCTCGATCCAGCTCGTCGTGCGCTTGCCCTCGCGCAGCGCCTTCTCGAGATAGAGCTCGAGCCGCGGCGGGACGATCGGCCACGCGCCGACGAGCGTCTGCCAGACGAGGTACTCCTCGTTCGGATCGTCCATGCCGCGCGTCAGCTCGCGCCAGCGGCGGACGCGCTCGCCCCAGCGCTCGGGCATGCCGGCGAGCGCGCCGATACGCGCACGCACGTCGCCGGCGCGCTTCGTGTCGTGCGTCTGCGACGCAAGAAGCTGCAGTGGATGCCGTGCGAAGCGCTCGAGCGCCGCGGCATGGAACTCGTCGGGCCCGATCGAGAAGCGTCCGGGATCGCCACCCACCTCGTTCAGCGCCGTGAGCCGGAAATAGCGGTAGAACGCGGTGTCCTCGACGCCTTTCGCCATCACCGGGCCGGTCGTCTGCTGCCAGCGGACGACGAACTCGTCAAGCCGCGGCGAGCGCTCGCCCTCGAGCAGCACGACCCGACGCAACTCGTCGTGCAACACCTCGGAGGCCCGGCGGTCGGCGTCCTCGACATGCCCTGTCGCCGGCTCGACGTACGTGCGATAGACGTGCAGGGCCGCGGCGGCCTCCTCGAGCCGCGGATCGGCGTGCAGAGCGCGCAACCGTGCGAACTCCTGCGCGAACGTCGTGCGGGCGACTTCGAGCTTCGCCTCGTGTGCGATCTCCGCGAACGTGCGGCGCTCGCCGGTGAGCTCGGCGTAGAGCTCCGTCATCGCCCCCTCACCGCGCGGATCGACGAAGAGCGCGGTCGCGTCGTTCGCGAACTCATATCCCGTTGTCCCTTCCACCGGCCAGCTCCGCAGAGACTCACCGGGCTCGATGATCTTCTCGACCCAGACGTGCGCGACATCGCGGTCGCGCAGCCGCTCCAGGTACTCGCGCGGGTTTGCGAGCCCGTCGGGATGGTCGATGCGAAGCCCTTCGACAAGGCCGTCGTGCACGAGCTCGAGCACCTTCGCGTGTGTGACGTCGAACACTTCGGGGTCCTCGACGCGGACGCCCGCAAGATCATCGACGTCGAAGAAGCGGCGATGCCAGCCCGATTCCGGGTCGGTGTCGAAGAACATGGCACGGAGCGCGGGATCGGACCAGAAGCGGTTCTCCTCGGAGGCCGCCATGTGATTCGGGACGATGTCGAGGATCACGCCGAGCCCGGCCGCACGCGCCGCGTCGCAGAGCGCGCGGAGCTCCTCCTCGCCGCCGAGGTCGTCGGACACACGGGTCGGATCGACGACGTCGTAGCCGTGCGCCGAGCCGTGTCTTGCCTGAAGCGACGGCGAGAGGTAGAGGTGCGACGCGCCGAGCTCGTGCACATACGGCAGCGCGACCTCGCGCGCCGCACGGAAGCCGAAAGCTCCGTTCAGCTGGAGGCGATACGTGCAGCGAAATTCGGTCACGCGCGGCGGAGCAGCACGAGCGCCCGATCCTGCACGACAACCTCGGCTCGGCCGGCGATCGGCCCTTCGGGCACGCCCTCGCCCGTCGAGAGCTCGTGAATCCAGCGGCCGCCGAAGCGCCGCGTCGGCAGCGTGAACGTCACCGGCTCGAAGTGCGCGTTGAAGAGCAGCAGGAACGAGTCGTCGACGATCTCCTCGCCGTGCGGCGTGCGCGTCGGGATCTCCTGCCCGTTGAGGAAGACACCGAGCGTGCGCGCATCCTCACGCTGCCAGTCCTTGTGCGTCATCCGGCGCCCGTCGGGGCGGAACCACCACACGTCGGGCAGTCCCGAGTCGCGCACGTCGCGTCCGGTGAGAAAGGCGGCGCGCCGGAACACCGGGTGTTCGCGGCGAAGACGGATCAGCTGCTCCGTGAACGCCTGCAGCTCGTGATCGCTGCTCGACCAGTCGAACCACGACAGCTCGTTGTCCTGGCACCAGGCGTTGTTGTTGCCGTGCTGCGAACGTCCGGACTCATCGCCCCCGAGGAGCATCGGCACGCCCTGCGACAGCAGCAGCGTCGTCAGGAAGTTCCGTTGCTGCCGCGCCCGCAAGGCGTTCACGACCGGATCGTCGGTCGGCCCTTCGACACCGCAGTTCCACGAGCGGTTGTCGTCGGTTCCATCCTTGTTCTCCTCGCCGTTCGCCTCGTTGTGCTTCTCGTTGTACGACACCAGGTCTCGCAGCGTGAAGCCGTCGTGGGCGGTGACGAAGTTGATCGATGCGGACGGCGTTCGGCCGTCGCCCTGATAGAGGTCGCTCGAGCCGGTGAAGCGAAAGGCGAAGTCCGCGACATTCGCCTGCCCGCGCCAGAAGTCGCGGAGCGTGTCGCGGTAGATGCCGTTCCACTCGGCCCAGAGCACCGGGAAGTTCCCGACCTGATAGCCGCCGGGACCGACGTCCCACGGCTCGGCGATCAGCTTCACCTGCGAGAGCACGGGGTCCTGGTGGATCGTGTCGAAGAACGCCGAGAGACGATCGACCTCGTAGAACTCTCGCGCGAGCGCCGACGCGAGATCGAAGCGGAACCCGTCGACGTGGCAGTCGATCACGAAGTAGCGCAGCGAGTCCATGATCAGGCGCAGCACCGACGGATGCACGGGGTTCAACGAATTGCCGGTTCCCGTGAAGTCCTGGTAGAAGCGCGGCTCGTCCGGCATCAGCCGGTAGTAACTCGTGTTGTCGACTCCTTTGAACGAAAGCATCGGCCCAAGGTGGTTGCCTTCGGCGGTGTGGTTGTAGACGACGTCGAGGATCACCTCGATGCCTGCTTTGTGCAACGCCTTGACCATTCCCTTGAACTCGCGCACCTGCTCGCCGTGCATTCCCGTCGCCGCATAGAGCGCATGCGGCGCGAGATAGCCGATCGACGAATAGCCCCAGTAATTCGTAAGCCCTCGTTCGTGGAGGAAGCTCTCGTCGGCGATGTGGTGGATTGGCAGGATCTCGACCGCGGTGACGCCGAGCCGGTTGAAGTACTCGAGCGCGGGCTCGGAGGCGAGGCCCGCGTACGTGCCGCGCAGGTCCTCGCGCACGTCGGGATGCAGCTTCGTCAGGCCCTTCACGTGCGCCTCGTAGATGACGGTCTCCGACCAGGGATGTGCGGGCGGGCGGTCGTCCTCCCAGTCGAACCCCGGATCGATGACGACGCACTTGGGGATCGCCTGCGCGTCGTCCTCGTGGTCG
>DATEXK010000014.1:0-3623 GCA_035257065.1 Gaiellaceae bacterium
CATCATGCGCATCGCCCAGGCGCCGATCTCGCTCGAGAAGCCACTCGGCGAGGAGGGCGACTCCGAGTTCGGGCACCTGCTCGCCGACGACAGCACCCCCGCGCCGTACGAGTCGGCCGAGGCGACGATGCTGACCGAGACACTGGAGACCGTCCTGTCGACGCTGACCGACCGCGAGCGGGCCGTGCTGGAGATGCGCCACGGCCTCAATGGCAAGCCTCCGCTCACCCTCGACGAGATCGGGCTGACGTTCAACGTGACGCGCGAGCGCATCCGTCAGATCGAGCATCTCAGCCTGCGGAAGCTTCGGGCTCTGCCGGAGACTCAGGCACTCGTCGACGTGGCGTAGTCCGGGCTCGAGGTACCGCGGCTACGCGGGTAGACCCGGCGCGGGCGACTGCACGTCCTGTCCCGTTCCGTAGCCACCGTTCTGAGCAGGCGCGATGTAGCCGGCGCCTCCGCCGTCTTGATGCACGGCTTCGATCGCCGCAAGGATCGCATCGGGCCTCGCCCCTTTTTGCAGGAAGAGAGCTGCGCCCGCGGCGAGGGCCGCCTCTGCCACCACCGACTCGTCGAGGCCGCTGAAGGCGATGACGGCCGCCGCGGGCGCGACTACGCGAATCGCCGGCAGTGCGTCTAGTCCGGTACGGCCGGGCATGGAGAGGTCGAGCAGGATCACGTCCGGTTGCAGCTCTTGCGCTTGTGTCACAGCCTCGTCGCCATTGCCGGCTTCGCCTGCCACGCGAAAGCGCGGGTCGAGTTCGACGACGATGCGCAAGAGATTCCGCATCGCCTCGATGTCGTCGCAGATGAGCACGCCGATCGGCTCATCGCCGGCAAGTGAGGGCGATCTAGCCATGGTCGGCCTCCGGCGAGGTGTCTCCGATCAGCTGCCCGAGCGGGTGACCCTTGCCCTGAAGCTCCGTGAGTTCCCGGGTGACGATTGCACGTGCGCGCTCCAGGGTCGCGACGAGCGCCGCCTCCGATTCGCCGCTGCGGCCGAGCTTCAGCGCGAGATCGGCGACGGCGAGCCCCTGAACGACCTCGTCGTGGAGCTCGAGCGCCTGACGCTGCTTCGAGCGGACGAACTCCTCTTCGCGTGCGGCCTCTTCGTTGCGACGGTCGAATGCACCCTCGAGCGCGTGGTGCTCGGCGAAGCGGCGCAGGGTGATGTCCAGCGCGCTCTGAAGCTCCTCCGGTCGCTCGTCGAGCAGGTAGGCGTAGACGCCGCGCTTCGACGCGTCGCCGATCCATTCGGCGTCGTGCGCGGCGAGAACGGCGATCACGGGGCAGAACGCCTCTCGCACGATCGCCGAGATGTGGTCGAGCGCGTGCTTGGAGCTCTCGCCCAAGCCCACGATCGCAACATCGGGGCGGAGCCTCGCGGTCAGTGCGCCGACCGCTTGGACGTCGATCTCACGGCCCACGACTTCGTGGCCCAGCTCTTCGAGCACCTTCGCGAGCAGGTCGAGCCGATCGATCCGCTCGTTGGCGATCAGGATGCGCAGGTGGACGGGGCCCTCAGTCATGGTTCCTCCGGTGGTCGACGCGTGACCGATCCGACGACCAAACGTGATGCGGTTGTCCGAAAAACGGCTCCAACCCGCACCTCTGTGGGAGGAATTCGCCGGGTCGCAGTGTTTTCTGAAACCCGACGAAGACTCAGCGGCACCGATGTTTACGACACCGCAAGCTCAACGGTAGCAAGCACTCAGCGCAGATCGATCGCCGAGGTGCCGAGATCGACGGATCGGGTCAGCGCGGCGTGCCGGGCCTGCGCGCTCCGACCACCGTCACCGCGGGCGCGCCACGGGACGTCGATCCAGGCCGGTTCCCTCACGAGCCGGGATTCGGGCACCTCGATCAGCCCCGCGACATCGAGCCGGATGAGGACGATCCGCTCATCGCGTGCATAGAACCCGATCACGGTTCCGCGTCGGCCGTCGACAGTGACGCAGTCGAACATCTTCACGGTCGACTCCGAGACGCGTTCGGCTTGCATGGGTGATCCTGCTTCCGGTTGAGGGCGGATGCTCACCTATGGCAACGCCGCAGGCGCCACAGCGGGTACGACCCCCGCCTGTTCGAGCGCCCGGTGGCCGCAGCCTCAGCCGAAGCCGAGGATGAACTTCGCGTCGTCGGACATCTTGGACGATGCGCGTGAAGCGCTCGAACGGCTCAACCGGGCCAAAATGCCTGCTTATCAGGCTAATCCGAGTTAACAACTAACCCGGTCTAACAGGGTCGAATCCGCACTAGTTGGCGCAAGTCTGTACCCATTTTGTACGCGCGCGCCCACGCTATCTTGTCGGCGGTTGATTCGGTGCCGGCTGAGGCCGCGTCGTCCACGGGAGACGCGGAGCCTGTGCTCCCTTGCCAGCTCCTGGCGCCTTGCCCCGATGGACCTGAATGCTCGAGGATGCCCTAGCCTGCGAACTCGATTGATTCGATCTCCGTGGCATCGATGAATACTCCCTATCGTTCGTGGCACAGGTTTCCAGTTGTGGGAACCGGCCGGCTCCTCACGATACACGGTGCTCAAAAACAGTTGGGCGGGCTCCGGGGACAACCCGACCCACGAACCTTTCTCAAAAGCGCCAACGATGTCTTGCCCGGTTTTCGTCCGAACTCGCACATAGATCCGGCGCGTCCAGAATTGTCCCCAAACGCCATCCCAAACTGTCGGGGCGCCAAAAAAGCCGAAGGAGTCCAAGACCCAGAGGCACCTTGCCCACTTAGTCCCAGGCTCGGCGCGTTCCTCGCGTATGACTTCCATCTTTTGCGCCAGCGCTGTCGAGATCACGCCAGCCACCAGCCCAATCGGATATGGCGCCAGCAAAAGTCCTAGCGCAAGACCGTAGGTCTGTTTCAGGTGCTGGTTGACCGTGCCTGCCTCGAGCCAGCCAAGAACTGATTGGCCCCCACACCACCATGCCACCGCAAGGACAACCAGGCTCCAAACGATCGCAGCGGCGAGCGCATGGAGATCGGCCTGAGCTACGCCATGAGCCCTCGCACGAAGGTAACCCCGTTGCAATAGGAACCCGGGCACAATGAAGACCGAGAAGAGAAGTAGGGCGTTGAGGGTGTCCGGCAACTCGCCGTAACCCTAGGCACCGGCTCGGTCGGACGGCTCATTTTCCGAGACTCGTAGCGCCTGCGAACATGCGTTCTTGACTTCCAGGGCTCGGCATCCGGCAGGTTCACCCGCGCGCTCGCGCAGCGCAACCTTCGCGGTGCGGAGACAGCGGCGAAGGAGATGGGCGGGCTCTCGCAGCGTGGAATGGGCGGTAATGGAGGAGGACTCGCATCGTGAGCTGAGGGATCAATCTGCAGCGGACGCGTAACCCACTCCGCGATTGAAATCTTGCGAGGGTTCGAGTTCTGCCAGCTCCCATCGCGGAGACGTGTCACGTGACGTCGTCCGACGCGCTTGATGTCATCTCGTAGTAATTACGGACGCGGCGCGTTGCCATGTGGGCCAACAGAAGCGTCTGCTGCGGAACTACGACGCAGAGAGGTGAGTGCAGTGCAAGACGACTCGGGCGATCCGAATCCGACGCTCGCTCGCGAGTTCCAGGCCATCGTGGACGCGCTCGGCGAGATCACCGCGGGTGTCGAGG
>DATEXK010000015.1:0-8868 GCA_035257065.1 Gaiellaceae bacterium
GCGGCCCCTCCCACTCCGCCGCCTGCGCCTCCCGTCGCTCCTGCGCGGCCACGCGGCCGTGCGGCGTTCCGCGCGCAACCGACGATCACCGGCAACATGGAAGTCCGGCGCGCGCGCTCGGAAGGCGGCGTCGTGCTCAGCTGGGACACCGCGGGCGCCGTGACCTCGTGGGAGGCGCGCTTCAGCGAGCGCGCCGACGCACGGTCGGAGTACGTCGTGCGCGAGACGCTGACCCTGCCGGGAAGCGCGACGAGCGTCGAGCTCAGCCTCGGCGAGCTGCCGCAGCGCGTGCATCTGCTCGGCCGGGCCAACGACGGGCGGCTCGTCCGCCGCGCCATCGTCTCCGCGCTCACGCAGGACAACTGGGACGACCGCTGGCAGCGGCGCGCCAGCGCGTCGTAGCGTCTAGTACTCGATGAGCGAGAACAGGTCGTGCCGCGCGAGCCGCTCGCGGCCGTTCAGGAACGACAGCTCGATCACGAAGTTGACGCCCACGACGTGCCCACCGAGCCGCTCGACGAGACCCGCGATCGCCTCGACCGTGCCGCCCGTGGCCAGGACGTCGTCGTGGATCACGACGCGGGCGCCGTCGGCGATCGTGTGCGCGTTGACCTCGAGCGCGTTCTGGCCATACTCGAGCGCGTAGCTCGCCGACACCGTGTCCGGCGGCAGCTTGCCCGGCCGGCGCGCAGGCACGAAGCCGCAGCCGACTTCACACGCGATCGCCGCGCCGAGCCAGAAGCCGCGCGCTTCCGCGCCGAGTACGAGATCCGGCTCCCGCTCCGCCGTCCACGTGGCGAGCTCGCGCACCGATTGCCGGAGCGCCTCCGGGTCGAGCAGGAGCGGCGTGATGTCCTTGAAGCCGATACCCGGCGTCGGGAAGTCAGGGACCTCCCGTACCCGCGACTTGAGATCGATAACGCTCACGACCCGGCGAGTCTACGGACGTTGCGCCAGAAGAGGAGCTGGGACAGTTCGTGCGCCGCTTCCCCCATCGCCTGCAGGTCCTCCACCCCGGCTCGGCGTCGTTCGGGGTTGCGTGAGCGCAAGGCCGGCGCGATCACCGCGTCGAGCAGGCTCGTCTCCCGGTCGACGGCGGTCCGGAAGGCACGCATGTGCCGTGGCGCGATCCCGTAGCGGGACAGCGTCTCGCACGCGGCCGCGATGTCGGCGTCGTTCTCGGTGTAGAGGCGCTGGCCGCTCTCGACGCGCGGCTCCAGCAGCCCGAACTCCTCGAGCTCGCGTGCGCGCCTCGCGTCGATGCCCGCGCGCTCGCAGAGCCCCTCCAGGTCGAGTCCCTCCTCACGGTCGCCCATGCCCGTCCGCTTGCGGCGCCGCTTCTCCGACGCGCCGGAGGCGAGCTCCTCGCGGATCACGCGCAGCGGCAGGAACTCGTCGCGCTGGAGGCGCAGGATCGTCTCGAGCCGCTCGACGTCGTCCTCGGTGAAGAGGCGGTAGCCGCCCTGTGTCCGTTTCGGCGTCAGCAATCCCTGGTCCTCGAGGTAGCGGATCTTCGAGATCGAGATGTCCGGGAATTCCGGTGTGAGCCGCCGGCAGACCGTGCCGATCGTCAGAAGCCGTTCGCGTGCGGGGGCGGTCGCAGCCATCAGCGGGTGAGGAACGTCAGCCGGTATTTGCCGATCTGGATCTCGTCGCCGTCGCTGAGCTCGGCTGACTCGACGCGCCGCCGGTTCACGAACGTCCCGTTCAGGCTCCCCTGGTCTTCGATGAACCAGTGCCCGTCACGCTCGAGCACGACGGCGTGCTTGCGCGACACGGTGACGTCGTCGAGGAAGACCGGGCAGTCGGGCGAGCGCCCGATCGTCGTGCCGCCGTTGAGCGCCGCGAAGGTCTCGCCGGACCGTCCGCCGCCGGAGCGCACGACAAGCGCCGGGCCCTGGACGCCGATGTCGCCGAGGGCGTCGAGAACCTCGGCGCCCTCTTCGGGACTGAAGGTCTGCGTCATCTCGACGCTCTCGGGCGAGTGCAGGAGAGCGCCGCATTTCGCGCAGTAGTTCGCCGCCTCCGGGTTCTGGAAGCCACATTCGGGGCAGTAGATATGGCTCATTGAGAGGGCGGAGCGGCCTTTCCGGCCAGGATCTCGGTCAGCGCCGCGACGTTCACGTCGTCGAGGACGCTGCGTCCACCCGTCTTCTGCAGCCGGGCGACGAGCTCTGCGCGCAGGATGTCGATCTTCCCGTGCAGGATTCGACGCCGGTACGAGACCTCTTGCTCTTCTTGCGTGTACTCGTCGATCAGGCCCTTGAGCTCTTCGTCAGACGTCGATGCGAGATCGGGGAGCGGTTCCACGACGACCTTTCAATTCGGAGGGTAAAGTTGAACTTTAGCCTTTGCCGGCGGGCTGTCTATACCTCAGGTCGAGATCGGCCGTGTAAGACCACTAGATTCGCGCCGCGGCCGCCTCGCCCTGCTCGATCTCCTCGATCAGCGCCCGCAGCTCGTCTGCGAGCTCCTCCGACGCTTCCGTCGTCTCGCCCTCCGCGTAGAGGTGGACGAGCGGCTCGTCGGGATCCGGCAGCACCTGGGCCCAGCCGCGGTCGGAGAACACCTTGATCCCGTCCGTGAGGTCGACGTCCCGGCCGGTCATGCGCTCGTTCAGGACGCGCATGATCAAGCCCTTCAGCGCCCACGGGCAGGGCATCTGCCGGTGGATGAGCGTCGGAGCGGGCAACTCGGCGACGAGCTCCGAGATCGGCCGGTCGACCGTCGCAAGCAGCTCGAGCAGCTTGGCGAGGCTCGCGACGGCGTCGTACGCCGGCAGGAAGTCCGGAAAGACGTAGCCCCCGCCCACCGCGCCGCCGAAGACGACGCCGTCCTCGACCGCCGCCTTCGTCAGCTCCTGGAGCGAGGCGCGCGTACGGACGATCTCGAGCTCCGTCCCTTCGATCAGGCGGTCGACCTGGCTCGTCACGGTCACCGGGAACGCGAGCTTGCCGCTGCGCCCGCTCGAGGCGATCAGGCTGAGGTAGAGCAACAACGCCTGCTCGACGGGGATCTCGTGCGCCTGCTCGTCGATCAGATACAGGCGCTCGCCCGCACGGTCGAAGACGGCTCCCACATCTGCGCCCACCGCCGGGACGAGTCGCTTTGCCTGGCCGATCGACGCCGCGAGGCCGCCGGGCGGCCCGCCTTCGCCCTCGCTCGGGAACGCATGCGCGGCCACCGCCTCGACGCCGAGCGGGCCGAGGACGAGCGGCAGCACGTAGGACGACGCGGAGAACCCGTAGTCGACGACGAGCCGAAAGCCGCGGGCGCGGATCGCCGAGACGTCGAGCGTCTCGAGCAGGTCGTTCGCGTAGCTCTCACGCACCCGGGCCGGATACGAGATCGAGCCCACCTCCCCCGCCGCGACGCGCCGCAGCTCACCGCGTGTGAAGTGCTTCTCGACCTCCTTCTGCGTGTCCGGCGTCATCTCGATGCCCTGCTGCTCGAAGAACTGGATGCGGATCGCCTCGGGGTCGCTCGTGCTGATCCCGACGTGGAAGCCCGCGGCGAAGTTCTCCGACTTCACGAGGTGACGCCCGACGCCGGCGGGGATCACGCGCAGGTCCGCGACGTCGACGCCGGTCGACGAGAGGCCGGAGATCATCGCCCGCTTGATCATCCGGCAGGCGGGCGAGCCTTCGCGCGAAGCGACGACGCGTGCACCGCGCTTCAGTGCCGTGCCGAACGCGGCCGCGAGCCGCACCGCGGTGTCAGGAGTGAGGTCGACGTTGACGAGGCCCGAGACGCCGTCCTTGCCGAACACGCGCGTCGTGCCGCGCGACTCCCAGACGAGGCTCTCGAAGATGTGGGACCCGGTCTCGACCTCCTTGTAGGGATAGATGCGGACGCCGGGCATGATCACGCTCTCGGCTCCGATCTTCACCTCGTCGCCGATTGCCACGCCCTCGTGTACACGCGTGTGCGCACGCAGGTCGCAGGCGCGGCCGATGATCGCGCCCTCGACGACCGCGCTGCGGCCGATGTACGTGGACGAGTCGATGACAGAACGTGACACTCGGGCGCGCTCGCGCAGCGTCACACTCGTCGAGAGCACGGAGTACGGGCCGACGGACGCGTCCGGCGCGATGCGGCAGTAGTTGCCGATGTAGGCCGGCCCTTCGATCGCATCGAGATCGTGGAGGTCGACACCCTCCCCCACCCAGACGTTGCCGCGGATTCGGATGCCGGGGATGTCGAGACGGACTTTCTCGTCGAGCGCATCGAAGTTCGCCTGGCGATACTGCTCGAGGTCGCCGACGTCCTGCCAGTAGCCGTCCAGCACGCAGCCGTAGATGGGACGCCCCATGTCGAGCAGCAGCGGAAAGAGCTCCTTCGAGAAGTCGTACGGCCGGTCGGTCGGGACGTGCTTCATCACCTCCGCGTCGATGACGTAGATGCCGGTGTTGATCGTGTCGGAGAACACCTGACCCCACGACGGCTTCTCGAGGAAGCGCTCGACGCGGCCGTCCTCGTCCGTGACGACGATCCCGAACTCGAGCGGATTCTCGACCGACTTCAGGCCGATCGTCACCGAGGCCTGCTTCTCGCGATGGAAGTCTACGAGGCGCTTGAGATCGACGTCGCACAGCGCATCGCCGGAGATGACGAGAAAGGTGTCGTCGAGCCTGCCGGCTGCGAGCTTGACGGAGCCGGCCGTGCCGAGCGGCGACTCCTCGACCGAGTAGCCGATCTCCATCCCCAGTGCTTCGCCGGTTCCGAAGTACGAGCGAATCGCCTGCGGCAGGAACGCGACGGTGACGATGACGTCCTCGAAGCCGTGCGATTTCAGGAGCTCCAGGATGTGCTCCATGCAGGGCTTGCCGACGATCGGCACCATCGGCTTCGGCTGATTGGACGTGAGCGGACGGAGACGCGTGCCTTCGCCGCCCGCCATGACGACGGCCTTCATGCCCGTAACGCTCTCCAGGCGTCGCGCAGGTAGAACATCGAGGCGGCGACGGCCATGCCGAGGCCGACCCAGAAGAGCCAGAGCGGCCAGCTCGTGTGATCGTGCGTGACGATGCGGCAGCCGATCCCGAGGTACAGGATCCAGGTCGCGGCCTTGCCGAGCCGGTTCACGTCGAGGTCGATGCCACGCGGCGTGAGCACACGCCAGCCGACGAACAGGAGCACGTCGCGCGCGGCGATGATCGCGAGACCCACCCACGACAGCCGGCCGTAGATCACGAGCAGGATCACGCCGGAGTCGATCATCAGCCGGTCGGCAAGTGGATCGGCGATCTTCCCGAAGCGCGACTCGACGTGCCACCTGCGCGCGAGGAAGCCGTCGACCTGGTCGGTGATGCCCGCGACGAGCCAGACGATGCCCGCGGGCCACGTGTGCGCGTCGCCGGCCTGCACCATGTACGCGACGAACAGCGGGATCAGCACGAGGCGCCCGAGCGTGAGGGCGTTCGGCAGGTGGGCCAGTGGAGCCGGAACGGCGCGGGTCGCCATCCCCGACGATTCTACGGGCCGCTCAGACTCAGCTCGTTGGAGTGGAAGTGGCCGGTCCAGTACGCCGTGCGCATCAGGTAGGCGTTCTGGGCGGCGGCGCCGAGGAGACCCCAGGCGCCGTCGTAGCTGCGGTAGCCGCGGTGCGGAGACGCAGCCTCGATCTGCGTGCCCTCTCCCCACTCGTTGTAGCTCGTGATCGTCACCATGTCCGGCTTCGCGGCGAGCGCCGCCGTCCAGAGGTTGTCGTAGGTCGTCCCGTTGCGCCGGTCGGAGAGCACGGGCGCCTCGCCCGCCTTGGTCCCGTCGTAGCCGGGTCCGACGCTCGGCGCGCAGAGCAGGTGCACCGCATGGGCCTGGCTGCAGAGCCGGGTGAACTTCGCCGCGCCGTAGTTGACGAAGTCGTACGTATAGAAGCCGTCGAAGAGCCCGGCGGCTGCGAAGCCGACGAGCTCCGTGCCCGCGAAGAGGTGAACCGACGCCGGAAGCTGCGGCCGCAGCGCCGCCCAGTCGGCCGACGTGAAGTCGCGCGGGTGGTAGACGAAGATGTCCCGCACGCCGAGCGCCGCGATGTACTTGACGTCGAGCAGGACCGTCGCGGGCGAGCGGCCCGGGTACGGCTCGAGGTGGACGGCGACCTGGAGGTGATGGCGCCGCGCGGCGGCGATGACGCCCGGAAGGCGCGTGTCTTCGGTTGAGCCTCTGCCCCACCAGGACGAGATCACCTCGTCGACGCCGGCCGCGGCGATCTCCGCCATCTGCTGGTCGAGGACCGCCGGGTCGTCGCTCGAATACGGCCCGCGCGCCGGGTAGTAGCGCGAGTAGAGATCGTTCGGCGGCCGGTGACGGTTCTGGCTCCAGTGCTGCCAGGCGCCGTCCTGGGCGGGCGTCCCGTACCACGGGTAGTAGAAGATCGCGACCGTTCCCGCATGCGCCACCCCAGGCACGCCGAACCAAGCCCAGACGAGCCCCACGACCAGGAGGCGCCGCAACACACACATATCCTGTACCCGTTGGACCAAACATTCCAGATCCCCGGCTTTGTCAACAGCCACAATCACTCGTTCCAGCGCGCGCTCCGGGGCCGCGCCGAGGGCGCCGATTTCTGGGCCTGGCGCGACGCGATGCTCGAGCTTGCGCGGGGTCAGACTCCGGGGCGCGTCCGGACGGAGTACGCGGCGGTGTACAGCGAGATGCGCGCTGCGGGGTACACCGCCGTCGGCGAGTTCCACTATCTCGGCCTCGCCGAGGCGTGGGCCGCCGTCGAGGCGGCCGCCGAAGCGGGTGTCGAGCTCGTGCTCCTCTACGTCGCCTACGGGCGCGGCGGCCTCGACCGCTTCCGGCAGGCGTCGGTCGCGGACTATCTGCGCCAGCTCGAGGAGCTTCGGGCCGGAGGCGTACGCGTCGGCGTTGCGCCGCACTCCGTCCGCGCCTGCCCGCGGGACTGGCTCGAAGCGCTCGGGCGCTATGCCGCTGCGGAAGACCTGCCCCTGCACGTGCACGCCGACGAGCAGCCGCGGGAGATCGAGGAGTGCCTCGCCGAGCACGGACTGCGCCCGATCGAGCTCCTCGCCGAGACGGATTGCCTCACGGCTCGTACGACGGTCGTGCATGCGACGCACGCCGACGGTCGCGAGCTCGACCTGCTCGGCCAGGCGGGTGCGCGTGTGTGCGCCTGCCCGACGACGGAGGCGAATCTCGGGGACGGTTTTCTGCCGGTCGAGCGGCTCCTGCAGCGCGGGGTCGGGCTCTGCATCGGTTCCGACTCGAACGTGCGCATCGACCCGCTCGAGGAGCTCCGTGAGCTCGACGGGATCGCACGCAGGCAAGCGGGCCGCCGCGATGTCCTCAGCGTCGACGCGCTGCTCTCGATCGGCGCCGACGAAGGCGCGGCGTCACTTGGCCTCGAGGCCTGGTCGCCGATCGAGATCGACACCTCGCATCCGCAGCTGCGCGGCGTCGACGAGCCGCTCAGCGCGCTCGTCGCAGGCTGTTCGGCCGACGTCGTGGTCTCGACGTTCTAGCCGTCGGCGCGCGCGGATGCCCGCGCGAGGATCTCGCCCGCCACGCTCATGTCCTTCGCGTCGAACGGGTGCGGTTCGAGCCGGTACAGCTCGACGAGACCCCACGTACGACCGCCGATCGCCAACGGCAGCATCAGGAGCGACGCAAACCCGAGCTCCACCAGGACGTCCGCTTCCGCGGGATCGGCGTCTTCGTCAGAGAGCGTCAAGGCGCGGGGTCGGCCCGACGACAGGACGGCCTGCGTCAACGGATAGTCCGGGACCAGATAGCCCTGTCCCCCGAGGAGCGTCATGCCCTCGGGTGCGCGCTCGGTAATGAGGATGAGAACGTCGCCGATGACGCGCGACACGGTGCAGGCGTCGGCGTTGACGCCGGCGACGAGCTCGTGCGCCGTCGCAGCGAGCAGGTCGATCAGGCGCAGGTTGGTCGGCTCCGTCAAGACCGACCGAAGTATCGCCCGAGACGTGCCCCTACGGTATTCCTCGATCGGGCGAACGGGCCGCACGCGTGGCCCCGAGAAAACGGCGAGGGGGGCGCGATGCGCCCCCCTCTGACTTGCCGTTGTGGTCTTCGGACTAGAGGACGCAGACGTCGGTGGCGTCGCTCGAGACTCTGAGGATGCCGCCCGGGCCCTTCTTCCAGGCCCACCAGTTGCCGTTCTGCGAGACGATGCAGTAGGTCGTCGGGCCTGCGGTGACGGCGTTGGTGATCGTGCCGGGCATTGCGCCGGCCACGTCGACGGATGCCGGGTTGACCCAGACACCAGCCGGGAACGCCTGGTCGTATGCGGCCTTGATGATCGCAACCGTCATGCCGGTGTAGCCGCTGTCGATCGAGCTACCTGCGCCGACCAGGCCGGGAGCGCCGGTCGCGTCGGGGTCGGCGGTACCGGCCGGGACGTTGTCGGCGTTGTAGGACTCGACGTCCGGCAGCACTGCCCGGATGTTCGCCTGTGCCGCGGACTTGTTCGCGCGGTCCTTGAACGAAAGGTACGACGGCACTGCGATGGCCAGCAGGATGCCGAGAATGATGATTACGACAAGAAGCTCGATCAGGGTGAAACCCTGCTCCGAGCCGAGGCGGTTCTTGAGGCGAGTAATCATGAGTGGTGCGACTCCTTCCAAGGAGATAGCGGGCGGGTGGCTTCGTCTGTATCGACCGTGGCGGCTCGATCGAGTTAGCCCCGTTCGGGGGATTAGCCTCACTCGACACTGGGGGCGCACCAGCCCTCAAGCCCTCGCTGCACCGTGCCGATAGCCCGGATGAGGGACTATGCCGCAGCTCACTTCAATTGACGAACTGCTCGAGCAGATGGTCGCGAACGGCGCCTCTGACCTGCACATCTCGGTCGGAAGCCCGCCCGCCTTCCGTGTGCGTGGGCAC
>DATEXK010000016.1:0-4265 GCA_035257065.1 Gaiellaceae bacterium
GCGCAGAAGCGCAGACGAGCCCGCCGCGGGCGAGGACGTCGAGCGCGCGGGCGCGTTCACCGACGAGGTGCGGCGGCGGCTCGAGGCCCGATTCCCAGCGAACGCCACGGCTCGGCATGAACCCGACCTGCTCGTCGCCGAGGAACCAGGCGACGGCCTCGGCGGCGTCGCGCGCGTCGGCATCCTCGGGGAGGAGGCAGACGAGCGGGCGGTCGAGCTTCTCGAAAAGCGACGCGAGGAGCACCGGCAGGGCCGCTTCCGAGACGCGGGCACGGGTCGGCAGCGCCTCGGTGAGCTCTTCGAGGCGCTCCAGGTCCGCGACCTCGCGGACGAACGCGTGCAGTACGGGACGGTCCATGCAAACGGCGGAACCTGGCGGTTCCGCGCCGGGTCATGGTACTCGCGCTCCCTCGGTCGAGGGACGTTGACGCCAGACCGCGCCAACGCAACCGATGGACACCGTGTGGGCTGGCAGGACAGAGACTGGGCGAAGCTCGACGAGCGCGAGCTCGGCGCGCTCTACGGCGGCGGCAGTGCTCCGAAGCCCGGCCGCAGATCGACGGTCTCACACACGCTCATCTGGTGCGGGATCGTTCTCGTCGCCGCCCTCGCCGGTGTCTACATCCTGAGTCGGCCGTCGACCTCCCCTTCTGTCGACGGCCCGACACGCGTCTACGGTCACTCGATCACCTTCGCCGGCGTTCCGTCGGTCTGCACCGAGATTGCGTACAACACCGAGGCGCACGGCTGGGTGTGCAACCTGATTCAAAGCAACTTGGCGCATCTACCGGTGATCGAGCCCGTGCCGTACGACGGCTCGTGTGCCGACGCGGTCGCCGACCAGACCGATGGACATTGGGTGTGCCACAGCACCACGCCGTTCCCGCCGTCGGAGCTCCCGTCCGTCCTCATGTACGCGCCGGACGACGTGCCACCCCTCCCGGCACACGGAAACGCCTGAGCTACCCTCGGAGCGTGAGCCGTAAGAAGCCGCTGACGGAGCGCGGAGTGAAGCGAATGGTCGAGCGCGAGCGCGCGGTCGGGCTCAGCCCCGAAGACGAAGCGGCGCGCTGGCTCGCCGAGAACGACAAGCAGCCCGCGCCTCCACCGCCCAAGGCTGCCTCGAAGTCGAAGGCGTTGCACCGCTGGCGGCAGAGCCGCGGCGGGAATTGAGCCATGCACATCCTCTATCTCTTACGGCACGCGAAATCCAGCTGGTCCGATCCAACGCTCCCCGACCAGGAGCGGCCACTTACGCGGAGAGGGCGCCGGGACGCGAAGCGCATCGCCGAACACCTTCTCCGGCTCGGGATCGAGCCCGAGCTCGTCCTCTGCTCCCCCGCCGAGCGCACACGCGAGACGCTCGAGCTGGTGCGGCCCGCGCTCGCTGCCACGTCGACGGTGAGGTTGGAGGCGAAGCTCTACGCCGCCTCCGCCGACACGCTGCTCGAGCAGCTGCGCGCCGTGCCCGAAGAAGTGGCCTCGGTGATGCTCATCGGGCACAACCCGGGCCTTCAGGACCTCGCCTTGGTTCTGGCCTCGGCGGGAACCGAGCTCGAGCGGCTCGAGGCGAAGTTCCCGACGGCGGCGCTCGCGACGCTCACGCTTCCCCGGGGAACCTGGAGGCGGCTGTCCCAGACCGACGCCGTGCTTGCGGCGTACGTCGTTCCGAAGCAGCTCGGCTGAGCCGGCGGCTCGTGTCACCCTTCCGCCAGAGGCGCACATGAGGAAGGACGTCCGCGAGTTCATCCGCCGGCTCGAAGCCGCCGGCCTCACGGTCGAGTCGACACCCGGCCACTACAACGTCCTCCGCGACGACAAGCCGCTCCGCAAAGCCAACGGAATGCCCTTCACGCTGCCGTTCTCCCCCGACACGACCCGCTGGCGCAAGACAGCGATCATCGACCTGCGCAAGCTCGGCATCCACGTCTGACAGCCAGGCCTGCTCTCGGACGTTCCGCTAGCGGCGGTTGACGTCCACCTGCGCGCGCTCGATGCCCTCGGCCTCGAGCTTCTCGACGGCCTGCGCGGCGTTCCAGACGATCGAGTCGACGTCGTCGTGCGGCTCGAAGTCGGCGAGGACGTAGTCCGCGAGCGGGCGCGGGTCGCCCCGCCCGGGCCGGCCGACGCCGACACGTAGGCGGAGGAAGTCCTGTGTCTTCAGGTGCTGCGCGATCGAGCGCAGGCCGTTGTGACCGCCGAGGCCGCCGCCGAGACGCAGCTGCAGCCGCCCGCGCTCGAGGTCTCCCTCGTCGTGGACGACAAGCACGGCGTCGGGGTCGAGCTTGAAGAAGCGTGCGGCTGCGCCAACGGACTGGCCGGACTCGTTCATGAACGTCTCCGGTTTCAGCAGCGCGAGCTTGTGCCCGTCGAGCCGAATCTCGGCGAGCTGCCCGGAGAACTTCGAGCGCCACGAGCCGTCGTGCCGCTTCGCGAGCTCCTCGATGACCATGTAGCCGACGTTGTGGCGGTTGCGCGCGTACTCGCGGCCGGGGTTGCCGAGACCCACGACGAGCAGGTCGAGCGAGGAGCCCTGCCGCCGCGGCCAGAGCCGCATCGAACCTACCCCTCGCCGGATTCGCCGGAGGAGTCTGCCCCCGACTCGGCGGACGCGTCGGCGTCGCCCTCGGCCGCCTCGACCTCGAGCGGCTCGCCGTCCTCGCCCAGAAGCACCTCGGCCTCTTCGGGCTCCTCTTCGCGCGTCGGCGCGGTCACGGTCGCGGCGACGGTCTCGAGGTCGTCGAGCAGCGTCACGCCGTCGGGGATCGTGATGTCGGCGAGGCGAAGCGTGTCGCCCATTGCCATGTTCGACACGTCGAGATCGAAATGCTCCGGAACCTCGAGCGGCAGCGCCTCGACGTTGAGCTCGCGCAGCGGCTGCGAGAGCACGCCGCCCTCGCGCACGCCCGGCGCGTCCTCCGCGCCGATGAGATGCACGGCGACCGAGGCGTGGATGGGACGGTCGAGCCGCACCTCGAGCAGGTCGATGTGCGTGACGCCTCCGCGCACCTTGTCGAGCTGGTAGTCCTTGAGGATCGAGGCGTGCGGAGCGCCGCTGCCGTCGACCTCGACGTCGAGGATGGAGTGCAGGCCGGCCTTGCCGGTGAGCGCTCGGCGAAGCTCACGCGCCTCGACGGCGATCGCGATCGGCTCGGTGCGTCCGTAGAGCACGCCTGGGACGATCCCCTGCTTGCGCAGGCGCCGCGTCTCGCGCGAGCCGAGCTGCTCGCGCTTGGTGACCGTCAGCTTTGTGCGTTCTCCAGCCATTCCGGCGGCCGAGTGTAGCGGAGAACGGCTCCGGCACTGCAGTATCACGGTGTGTTCGAGGAGCTTCTCCAGGGCTGGGACGGCGAAGAGGCGGTGATCCGGTACGACGCCGAGAGCGGCGCGTGGATGTTCGTCTGCATCCATTCGACCGCCTGCGGCCCCGCCGGTGGCGGCACCCGGCTCCGGGTCTACCCCACGCCCGCCGACGGTCTCGCCGACGCGATGCGCCTCTCGGGGGCGATGACGCGGAAGATGGCGGTCGCCGGCATGCCACTCGGCGGCGGCAAGGCGGTGCTCGCCGTGCCGGAGCTGCCTGAGGGCGAGGCTCGGCGGCGCCTGCTCCTGCGCTACGGCCGCCTGGTCGAGTCGCTCGGCGGAACCTTTCGCACGGCGGGCGACATGAACATCACGCCGGCCGACCTCGACGTCGTCTCGGAGACGTGCCAGTGGGTGCTCGGCTCGACCGGCCGCGGCGGCGACAGCGGACGAGGCACGGCGCGGGGAGTACTTCACGGCATCGAGGCGAGCGTCGAGCACATCTTCGGCTCGCCCGACCTCGACGGCCGCAGCGTGCTCGTCCAAGGTGTCGGCGCGGTCGGGCGCGACCTCGCGCATCAACTCGCCGAGGCGGGCGCACGCGTGCTCGTCGCCGACGTCGACGAGGAACGCGCGGGCCGCGTCGCGACTGAGATCGGCGGCGAGCTGATTCCCGCGAACGATGCACTCACGACGGAGTGCGACGTGTACGCACCTTGCGCGATCGGCGGGACGCTCAGCGCGGAGACGATCCCGACGCTCGGCTGTCGCATCGTCGCGGGGTCCGCGAACAACCAGCTCGTCGAGCCGGAGGATGCGGCACGGTTGCACGCGGCGGTGATCCTCTACGCGCCGGACTACGTGATCAACGCGGGCGGCGTCCTGCAGCTCGCGGGCCTCGCGAACCTCGGCTGGGACGAGGCCGAGCTCGAGCGGAACCTCGCCGGCATCGGTGACACGCT
>DATEXK010000017.1:0-2575 GCA_035257065.1 Gaiellaceae bacterium
GTGCGGGCTTCATCCTCTGTCGCGAGGAGCACGCGCAAGCGGTCGACCGCGCGGTGTTCCCGGGCATGCAGGGCGGTCCGCTCGAGCACACGATCGCTGCGAAGGCGACGTGCTTCAAGATCGCGATGACCGATGCCTTCCGCGAGTACCAGTCGCAGATCCGGCGGAACGCCGACGCGCTCGCCGAAACACTGCAGGAGTGCGGGCTCGAGCTCGTCACAGGCGGCACCGATACGCACCTGATGCAGCTCGACCTGCGCAGCTCCGAGTGGACGGGCAAGGCCGCCGAGGAGCGGCTGCACGAGGTCAACATCACCGTCAACCGCAACACGGTTCCCTTTGACGAGCGGCCTCCAACCGTCGCGTCCGGCATTCGGATCGGCACGCCGGCGATGACGATGCGCGGCTTCGATGAGGACGACTTCCGCGAGGTGGGGCGGATCATCATCGACGCGTTGCAGGATTCGCCCGACATCGGCGGGCTACGCGGTCGCGTCGACACGCTGTGCGTGAAGCACCCGCTCTACCCGGGCTTCCGCGGATACACGACGTACGTCACATGACCCACACCGCTCAGATGAAGCGGGTCACGGTCGTCGAGCATCCGCTCGTGCAGCACAAGCTTGCGTACCTGCGTGATATCGAGACGCCGACTGTCCACTTCCGCAAGCTCGTCAACGAGGTGACGCTGCTGCTCACTTACGAGGCGACGAAGGACATGGAGACCGAGGAGTGGGAGATCGAGACGCCGCTCGAGAAGATGACGGCGCAGCGCATCTCAGGCAAGAAGGTCGCGATCTGCCCGGTGCTTCGTGCCGGGGTCGGAATGCTCGACGGCGTGCTCTCGCTCGTCTCGAGCGCACGCGTCGGGTTCATCGGTATGTACCGCGACGAGGAGACGCTCGAGCCCGTGCAGTACTACTTGAAGCTGCCCGTCGATCTCGACGAGCGCGATGCGATCGTGCTCGATCCGATGCTCGCGACCGGACACTCGAGCTGCGCGGCGGTCGACGCCGTCAAGGAAGCAGGCGCTCTGAGCGTGACGCTCGTCTGCATCGTCGCTGCGCCGCCCGGGATCGAGTACGTCCACGAGCACCATCCGGACGTGCACATCGTCTGCGCTGCGGTCGACCGGGGCCTGAACGAGAAGGGCTTCATCGTCCCCGGCCTGGGCGACGCGGGAGACCGCCTCTACGGCACGAAGTAGGATCATTAGATGATGAGTGTCGTCGCCGTCGTGCGAGACCTCGGCTCGACGCGCCACAGCGTCCTCGACGTCCTCGGCGATCACCTGCAGGTCGTGTGGGGCGCGCTCGTGGCCTTCGTCATCGTGATGCTGCTGACTCCGGCGGTGGGCGGTATGGCCCGTCTCCTCGGCGTGGTCGACACGCCCGGCGGCCGGCGGCTGAATCTGCGCCCCGTGCCGCGGCTCGGTGGGCTCGCGCTCTTCCTCGGCATCTTCGTGCCGTCGCTTGCGTTCCTGCCGCTCGACCGCGAGACGCGCGGTCTCCTGCTCGGAGCCGCGGTCGCCGTCACGGTCGGGGCGATCGACGACTTCCGCGGGCTGCGCTGGTGGGAGAAGCTCGGCGGGCAGCTGATCGCCGCCGGGATACCGACCGGATTCGGAATCTGGGTCGACCGCTTCACGTTCCCGTTCATCGGCATCCACACGGTGCCCGCGTGGCTCGGCGTCCCGCTGACGATTCTCTGGATCGTCGCGATCATGAACATGGTCAACTTCCTCGACGGCATGGATGGGCTCGCGGCCGGGGTGGCTGCGATTGCGGGCCTGACGTTCGCCGTGATCGCGCTCTCGCTGTCGAAACCCGACGCGGCGATCATGTCGGCGATCGTGTTCGGCGCCTGCGTGGGCTTCCTCCGCCACAACTTCTATCCGGCGCGGATCTTCATGGGCGACTCGGGGGCGTTACTGCTCGGCTTCGTCCTCGCGGCGCTCTCGGTGCAGGGCCTCCTGAAGACCGCGGCGACCGTCGCCCTGTTCTTCCCGCTGCTCGTGCTCGCAGTTCCGATCGTCGACACGACGTTCGTCGTCGCGCGCCGCCTCCGCCACGGCCAGAAGGTGTTCGAGGGCGACCAGGCGCACCTGCACCACCGTTTCCTGCGGCGCGGCTTCTCGCAGCCCCGGGCGGCCCTGACGATCTGGGGCTGGTGCGCCTCGCTCGCGGCCGCAGCCCTCGCGACCCGGTTCATCCCGTTCCGCGCCCACGGTGTCTGGCACACCTGGCCGACGCTCGGCGCCGCCGCGATCGCCCTGGTCGCCATCGGCTTCTCGATCTATGTCGTCTACGTGCTCGAGATCGTCAAGGTGGCGAACCCGTACCACCGCCGCCGCGACGAGCAGCTCCGCAAAAGCGCCTAGCGCCTTTCGGCCCGCTCGACGAACGCGGCGAGGCGCTCGTTGAACGGCTCGCCGAGGCGCTGCACCGCGTGCCCCGCGCCGGGGAGCACCGCCCGCTCCGCGCCGAGCCGCTCCTCGAGTACGTCGCAGACGGCGTCGAACGCCTCGCTGTGGCCGCCCGAGACGACGAGCTTCGGGAACGGCGTGGCCGCGAGC
>DATEXK010000018.1:0-3066 GCA_035257065.1 Gaiellaceae bacterium
GCGTGGTACGTGTCGTACATCATCCGGCAGTGCGAGTGGTCCACCTCGCGCACGAGAGCTGCAAGGTCGGCAGCGATGTTCGTGAGATACATCTCGAAGCGGCTCAAGGACTCGAGCGCCATCGTCACCCCGCGCTCCTCCGCGTACGGCGCGACCTCCTGCAGGTACGCCACCGAACGCGCCTTCTCCTCGGCGGTCGGAGGCGCACCGGAGAACACACCGAGCGGCGCGTGAAGCGGGCCACAGATCAGCGACGCGCCGAGCGCGGCCGCCGAGTCGAGGTTCGCGCGCATCGCAGCGGCCGCCTCCGCACGCACGGCGGGATCGGCGGAGATCGGATTGTCGTCGGAGCCGCGCGCCCCGACGGCGATCCGCTCGAGGCCGAGCGCGTCGAGCCGCTTGCCGAGCTCTGCGTACTTGTCGACCTCGCGATCGAAGATCGGAATCTCGACGCCGTCGAACCCAGCGTCCTTGAGCATCGCGAACGTCGCGTCGTGCTCACGGCCGCACACGTCGGTCGACCAGAGCAGCATGTTCATCCCGAGCTTCACCGGACGATCCTAGAGGTTTGATGTGGATCAGACGTGCGTGCGGGGATGGGCCAGACCAAGCGATTCGGCCGGAGCCGGCGTAGGGCATAGTGGTTCTACGTTCAAGCCGGATCCGGCCGAAGCGCGCAGTGTGTCTGGCACATCATCCGTGCGTGCGGATGATCCACATCAAGCCTCTAATAACATGAATCGCGTAGAGTCGCCTCCGTGATCGACCTCCCCCAGAAGATCGTCTGCGTCGGCCTCAACTACCGTGACCACGCGGAGGAGCAGGTCGGCGTCGACCTTCCCGAGCAGCCGCTGCTCTTTGCGAAGTGGCCGAACACGCTGATCGCCTCGGGCGAGGCGATTCGCATCCCCTCCATCTGCACGAAGCCCGACTGGGAAGCCGAGCTCGGCGTCGTAATCGGCCGCCGGGCGAGCAGAGTGTCGCAGGACGACGCGCTCGACTTCGTGCGCGGCTACGTCGTCGCGAACGACGTCTCGGGTCGCGACCTCCAGTTATCCGACGGCCAGTGGGCGCGCGGCAAGTCACTCGACACATTCCTGCCCGTCGGCGACCTCGTGCCGGCGAGCGAGGTGCCCGACCCGCAGTCGCTGCCGATTCGCGCGATTCTGAACGGCAAGACGATGCAGGACTCGAACACGTCGAACCAGATCTTCGGCGTCGCCGAGGTCATCTCGTTCGTGTCGCAGGCGATCACCCTCGAGCCGGGCGACCTGATCATCACCGGCACGCCGGCAGGCGTCGGCGCGTTTCGCAAGCCGCCGATCTGGCTCCAACCCGGTGACGTGATCACGATCGAGGTCGACGGGGTCGGCTCGATCACCAACCCGGTCGTCGCCGGTGACTGAGCGGCAAACATGAGCTTCGTGCTCGTCGTGCGCCTGACGGTCCAGGAAGGCAAGGACGCCGAGGCAGCAGCGGTGATGCGCGAGCTCGCCGACGCGACGCTGCAAGAGCCGGGCTGCGAGCTGTACATCCCGACGCAGGATCCGGACGACCCGCGCTCGTTCCTCGTCTACGAGCAGTACGTCGACAGGGCGGGGCTCGATGCGCACGCCGCGAGCGATCACTTCCAACGGCTGGCGGTCGGCAGACTCACGCCGCTGATCGAAGGCTCGCGCGAGCGGACGTTCTACGAGACGCTCTAGTCGTTGAGGCGCACTCCGCTTCTCGCTGCGCTGTTCCTCGCGGCGTTGACGCTGCGGCCGCAACTCGTCGGCGTCGGGCCGCTGCTCCCGTCGATCCAGAGCGATCTCGGCGTCTCGCACGCAGTTGCCGGCCTGCTCGGGACGATTCCCGTGCTCTGCATGGGGCTGTTCGCTCCGCCCGCGCCGTTTCTCTCCGGGCGGATCGGCTCTCGCGGCGCAATCGGCCTCGCGCTCGCGCTGATCGGCGTGTTCGGCGTCGCACGCGCGGTCGTCCCCGGCGCGATCGGCGTGATCGTCCTGACGTTCCCGATCGGAATCGCGATGGGGCTCGGAAACGCCCTGCTGCCTGTTGCGGTGAAGGAGCGCTTCTCCGACCGGCCCAGCTTTGCGACCGGTGTCTACGCGACCGGGATCGCTGCCGGCGCCACGATCGGGGCGGCGATCGCCGTTCCGCTCGCGCATGCGGCCGGCGGCTGGCGCACGCCGCTGCTCGCGATCGGCGTGGTGTCGACGGCGCTCGGGGTGGTCTGGCTCTGGCTGACGCGTACCGAGCCTGCGCACGTGCGCACGGAGATCCGGCCGCTCAAGCTGCCGTGGCGGAACCCGCTCGGCTGGCAACTCGTCGCGGCCTTCTCCCTCATGTCGTTCGTCTTCTACGGACTGAGCTCGTGGCTCCCCGACGCCTACGTCGAGCATGGCTGGAGCGAGAGCTCCGCCGGAGCGCTGCTCGCCGTGCTGAGCGCCGTCTCGATGCCTGTGGGCTTCGCGGTTGCCTGGGCGGCCGACCATGTCGGCACTCGGCGACGATGGCTCGTCGGCTCGTGTGCCTTGCAGCTCACGACGCTCCTCGGCGTCGTGCTGCTACCCGGAGCAGGCTGGCTCTGGGCGGTCCTGCTCGGCATGTCGATCGGTCCGCTCTTCCCGCTGACGATGACGCTGCCGGTGGATGCGGGAGAAGGGCCTGCCGAGGTCGCGGCGCTTGCGGGGATGATGCTCGGCGTCGGTTATGTGGTGTCGTCGACCGGCCCGCTGCTGCTCGGCGCGGTGCGCGACCTCACCGGCGGCTTCCATGCCGCGCTGTTGACACTCGCCGCTGTGTCCGCGCTGCTCCTGCTCGTCGACTCCACGCTCAGCCCCGCGCGACTCGCAGCACATCGATCGTCTGCCTGACCCCGTCGACGAGCGGTGTCCAGGCGATCGGGCCGATCGCCTCCTCGAGCGGCGCGCCGTCGAACTCGTCCGGGAACGGCACCAGCGTCTGCTCGTCGACGCCGATCGAGACGCCGGGTGCCGCAGCCTCGATCGCGCGCGCAACGTCGGCAAGCGTCTCGGCCGGGCCGCCGAGATGGAAGACGCGCGC
>DATEXK010000019.1:0-2939 GCA_035257065.1 Gaiellaceae bacterium
TGCCGACGAGCCCGCTGCCGGCGCCGGAAGGACCGGGCTTTTGAACGCTTCGCTTCGCTCGCTTCACGGGGGAAACCATGTTTCCCCCGTGGTCCCCCTTCTTCCTGGGCTCGCGGCGGGGCGTCTCGTTGCTGCGCGGAACAAGTTCCGCTCCGCGACGGCTCGGCGCGAACGATCCACTCGTCCTTGCGGGACGCCACCCAGTGCTTGACCCCTACTGACTGGACGGTGAGAACCAATGCACATCAAGCCTCTCGACCCACAGATTGCGGAGCTCTTCACGGCGGGACGGAACCTCGTCCATCTCGCGACCGTGCTGCCGGACGGGGCGCCGCACTCGATTCCGGTGTGGGCGATGCTCGAGGACGGGCGGATCGCATTCTTCACGCAGTCGACGAGCCGCAAGGCGCGGAACGTCGCCGCCGATCCGCGCGTCGCGTTGTCGATCGTGGACGCCAAGAACCCGTACCGCAACGCGCAGCTCCGCGGCCGCGTGGTCGAGACGGTCGAGGGCGACGCCGCGCTCGAGGTGATCGACCGCATCTCGCAGCGCTACATCGGCAAGCCGTTCCCGATGCGGAGCGGCACGGTCTACTGGATCGAGCCGACGACGGCGCACTTCGTCGAACTGCCCTTCAAGCCGCACGACTGACACGGGCGAGCCGGGCGGGTAGGACCCTGGGTCAGACCCGGGTCTGACCCAAGAGGGTCGGGTCTTGCGCGTTTACGCGGAGGAAGCGGCCACGGCGCCGCCGTTTCTGGCTGTTGCGATGCGTATGCAAGTCGTGACGCTTTCGTTACGGGGTCTGACCCGGGTCTGTCCCCGGGGTTCGGCTCGGCTTACAGGCCATGCCCAGCATGGACGTGCGGTGCAACGCCACGACCGGTCAGACCGGGGCCAGCACTACCGGGATGTGCGCGGTGTAGCGTCTAGCTCTCTTCGTCCCAATAGTCGAGCTCAGGGGCGTCGCGGAGCAGCTTGCGCAGGCCGTGGGCGGGGGCATCGAGAAGCAGCTTGCGACTGTCGGGATAGCCCGCGACGTAGACCCCCGACTTCGTCGATGCGATCAACACGCGGAACGGCGCGTCAGAGTCGTTGCGGAGCTGGTGTGCGCCCGCCTCGCCCTCGGGGAACGCTACGACGTCGCCGACCGCGAGCACGCGCTCGCCCTCGGGCGTGCGGAGCGTCGGCGTGCCGGAGACGACGACGAGAAACTCCTCACAGCCGAGCTCCCAGTGATACGGCCAGAGCTTCTCTCCCGGCGGCGTCTCGTAGATCGTCGCGCCGAGCAACTCCGCTCCGAGCGCGGCTCCGACCTGCGTGCGCCGGTTGCGGTAACCCGGCTTCTCCTCCTCACCGTCGAGCACACCGTCGAGCAGATTGAAGACGTCGCTCATCGCTCACCGTCGAAGTAGTCGATGTTCGCCCCCGGGCGGTTGCGCAGCCCTGTCAGGGAGCCGTCCTCGTCCTCCCACCACGCGCTGATCTTGCCGCTGTCCGGATAGACGCACATCTCCAGACCCGCGATCGTCGAGAGCATCAGCACGGTCGCCGTCTCGGCGGTGTCGTTTCGCACCTCGTGCGCCCCGCCGGGGCCACGCGTGAAGACGGCGACGTCCCAGGGGCGGAGCACCTCCTCGCCGTCGGGCTCGCGGAGCGTCGGTGTGCCCGTGAGCACGACGAGCCACTCCTCCTCGGCGACGTGCCAGTGGTACGGGCAGATCCGCTCGCCCGGACCCAGCTCGTAGATCGTGCCGCCCCAACCCAGCGCGCCGAGGTCCGTCCCGAGCCCGAGCTCACGCGACGCGTAGCCGTCGCGCTTACTGCCCGGCCCGAGCTCCGCGGAAAAGAGATTGACGCTCAAAAGCCAACACCTTCCGGAGCCGGCAGCGGGCTCGTCGGCAGGCCGGGCCGTGCGCCACCCTCGTTGTACTCCGACGGAGCGACGTCGTTCGGACCGTCCGCATAGAAGACGCTCGCAACCCGCTGGATCTGGCGCCGGCCGACGCCGAGCTCGAACTGGCCGCCGCCGTACATCGAGATGCCGCGCTCCTCGCACGCCTCGATGCACTCGACGAGCTTGCGCACCGTGCCGAAACGCGAAGGCTTGACGTTCAGCCAGCGGGGCTCGAGGGGCAGGTCGTCGAGATCGGAGAGCGAGTGCACGGGCGCGTCGAAGCTGAGCCTGTCCTCCGCACCTGCGAGCGCCTCGCGGCACCCGTCCTCGAGCCACGGATCCTCGATCACGACGCCGGGGAAGCACTCGGCGACGGCGCGGTACTGCTCCGGGTCGGGCGCGAGGTCGACGGGCGTCCCGCGGTAGTACGCCTTCAGGTCGATGACGCGAACGCGGTCGTAGGACGCGAGCTTCTGCATGAGCGGCCTGTCCCAGTCCTCGCCCACGTCGAGCTTGAGCTCGAGCTCGGGATACAGCTCGAGGTACGGCTCGATCTCGGAGCGCGTCGATGCGACGAAGCGCACCGGCCGGTACGACCGTCCGACGACATCCGCGAAGGACACGCCCGCCTGCTGAAGCGCGAGGTCGAGCACGGCGCTCTCGAACGCCCAGCGGCGATAGTCGATCGACGCTTCGTCGGCGGGGTCGCCGCCCCACAAGGTCAGCCCATCGAGATGGCGCGAGAGGTCGTCGAGCGTCCACGTGCCTGCGAGCATGAGCTCCGGCGGGAAGTGGTCGTGGTCGGGCGCCGTGTACGTCACGTCCTCGCCGTGGCCTGTCTCCCCGTCGCCCTGGAGCGCAACGGTCGTCGTCACGCGCGTCCAGCCGCTCGGCAGCGACAGCTCGCGCCGCTCGAGGTCGTAGTGGTCGACGCGGACGCGGAGCCCGGCCAGAGATTCCCAGAGCGGCATACTGGCGAGCATATGAGTCGCACCCTCGCCTGCGCAGCGGTCGCTGCCCTTTGTTTCTCGGCGACGGCCG
>DATEXK010000020.1:0-6120 GCA_035257065.1 Gaiellaceae bacterium
ACTCGCGGCATCGCCGGCGACCCTCGCGCTCGGCCGGTCGAGCGGTGCGGGGTGGCGCGTCAAGACGTCGTTCACGCTCACGAATCTCTCGACACGGGGCGTGCGGGCAACGATCGCCGTGCGGACGCAGGACGAGGGAGCTGCGGCGGTCGACTTCAGCCTGAGCCCCAACCACGTGAGTCTGCGCCCCGGGCATAGCGTGCTCGTCCACCTCAACGCGCTCACCGCGTCGGCGCCGTCGGGGAGCTCCACCGCCGACGGAACGATCGTCGTGAGCATCGACGGTGGTGGCGGAGTGCACGTGCCGTGGGCGATCGCGTTCGGCCCCGACGACGTCGACCTGATCGCGCAGGCAACGCTCTCGGCAAAGTCGTTCAAGGCATCGGACATCACCCCGGCGCTGCTCTCCATCGACGCGGGCCGCGTGCTCGGCGTCGCGGGCCGGCCCGATATCCGCCCGCTCGCGCTGCTCGACGTCGACCTCTGGCGGGCCGACGGTACGCGGATCGGCCTGCTCGTTCGACTGCGGGACGTGCTTCCCGGGCGCTACACCTTCGGGATTACGGGCCGTGATCCCGCAGGGCAGCTGCTTCCGCCCGGCGACTACGTGATCAAGATCGTCGGCTATCCGGTTGAGGGACGCCCGCTGAGCCGGCATCGACTACCGTTCACCCTGAGATGAGCTCCGCCGACGCACCCATCACGCATCTCCGCGAGAACCCGTACGACATCACACGCGAGCAGCTTCAGCGCGTCGCGACGATCTTCGACATCGACGCTGATCTCGTGCGCGTCCTCGCCGAGTGCAAGAAAGCCGTCGAGGTCTCGATCCCCGTCTCGATGGACGACGGCTCGACGCGGGTCTTCACGGGCTACCGCGTGACGCACAACTCCGCCCGCGGACCGTCGAAGGGCGGGATCCGCTACCACGCCGATGTCACGCTCGACGAGGTCAAGGCTCTCGCGATGCTCATGACGTGGAAATGCGCGCTGATGGGCATTCCCTTCGGCGGCGCCAAGGGCGGCGTCGTCGTCGACCCGAAGCAGCTCTCGCGGTCGGAGCTCGAACGCATGACGCGCCGTTACACGAGCGAGATCATCAACGAGATCGGGCCGGAGAGAGATATTCCCGCTCCCGACGTCGGCACAGACGCGTCGGTGATGGCGTGGATCTTCGACACCTACTCGATGAACAAGGGCTACTCGGTGCTCGGTGTCGTGACGGGGAAGCCGCTCTCGCTCGGCGGCTCGCTCGGGCGCGAGGAGGCGACCGCCCGGGGCGCGCTCTTCTGCATCCGCGATGCGGCGGCGAAGCTGAATCGCTCGGTCGCCGGCATGCGCGTCGCCGTGCAGGGCTTCGGGAACGTCGGCAGCTATCTCGCGCTGTTCCTCCATCAGGAAGGCGCGACGGTCACTGGGATCTCCGACTCGTCGACCGCGCTCTATAGCGACAAGGGCATCGACATCCCGGCGGCGTTCGCGCACAAGCGGGAGTCCGGCACTCTCGTCGGCTTGCGAGACGCGGAAGCGATGACGAACGAGGAGCTGATCGAGCTCGACGTCGACGTGCTCGCTCCGTGCGCGCTCGAGCAGGTGATCACCGGTGAGAACGCCGATCGGGTCAGGGCTGCGATCATCTGCGAGGGCGCGAACGGTCCCGTGACACCCGCGGCCGACGCGATCCTCGAGGGCAAGGGCGTGTTGATTCTTCCGGATGTCCTTGCGAACGCCGGCGGAGTCGTCGTGTCGTACTTCGAGTGGGTGCAGGGCCTCCAGGAGTATTTCTGGAAGGAGTCCGAGGTCAACGCCAAGCTGAACGACATTGTCAGCCGCTCGTTCGAGGAGACGTGGGAGCTGGGGCAGGCACGCAGCGTGCCGATGCGGGTCGCGGCCTACGGGGTGGCGGTGCAGCGCGTCGCCGAGGCGACGATCACCCGCGGTATCTACCCGTAGCCGCCGACGTCGTCATCTATCACGCGGAGGGTTGCCACCTCTGCGAGCGGGCGCTCACGTTGGTGCGGGGGCTTCAGGCCGAGCTTGGCTTCGCGCTGCGCGAGGTGGACATCACGGGCGACGACGCGCTCGAGGCCGAGTACCGGGAGTGGCTCCCGGTCGTCGAGGTCGACGGACGGCGGCGTTTTACGTATCACGTCCAGGTCGACGCACTGCGCGAAGCGGTTGCACAAGCGGAAGCGAAGTCGTAGCTGCTACAACGGTCCGCGCTGTTACAAGCTCGACGAATGGAGGACGTGTGGCGGACCGCTTGACGGTTGGTGTCGCAGCCCGCCTGTCCCGGTACCTCCAGGTGCTGACGCAGGCGCGGAAGATGGGAAAGGCCCGCATCTCCTCTCAGGAGATCGCCGAGTACACGAACATCAACGCGACCCAGATCCGCCGCGACCTCTCGGCGTTCGGGAAGTTCGGCAAGCGCGGCGTTGGCTACAACATCGAGTCGCTGCTCGGTGAGATCCGGAAGATCCTACGGACGCAGGGCCAGCACAACATCGCGCTCATCGGCGCCGGCCGCCTTGGTCAGGCGATTGCCAGCTCGCCGATCTTCGCCGAGCACGGCATCAACATCGCCGCGGTCTTCGACACGGATCCGGAGAAGCTCGGGCGGCCCGTCGGGCACGTCACGGTCAGCGAGTACGGACGGCTGGGCGAGCTCGTGCGCGACAAGAACATCATCGTCGGCGTGCTCGCCGTTCCGGCGGACGCGGCGCAGAAGGCTGCGAACGATCTCGTCTCCTCCGGCGTGAAGATCATCTTCAACTACTCGGAAGCGCTGCTGGAGACGCCCGCCGACGTGACGGTGCACACCTCGAATCCGGCCGTCGAGCTCCTCTACGCTCTCTACTTCCATCTGACCTAACCCGGCCAGATGGCATCAGCCATCTAGGGTGCGCTTCGTGCGCATCCTGCTCTGGCACGGCTACCTGCTCGGCGGCACCGGCTCGAACGTCTACACGCGTGCGCTCGCAGGCGAATGGAGCCGCACGGGGCATGACGTGGTCGTGGTGTGCCAGGAGCGGCACGCGGACAACTTGAACCTCGGCGGTGCAGAGGTCGTAGTGCCGGAACTACCTGGTGGTCTGCTGCCTGTCTTCGTCCTCGACGAGTACGAGGGCCTGCACGCGAAGCTGCTTCAGGACTTCAGCCGGGCGGAGCTCGACGCATACGTCGACGCGAATGCGACCGCGCTGCGCGAGCTGCTGCCCGCCGACGTCGTGTTCGCGAACCATGTGCTGCTCGGCGGAGCAGTCGGAGCCGCCACAGGCGTGCCGTTTGCGGTGAAGGCGCACGGCTCCGAGCTCGAGTACTCGATGCGCGGCAACGAGCGGTTGTCCCGTTGGGGGGCCGAGGTGCTTGCCGACGCACGCGCGGTGTACGTCGGCTCCGATCACATCCGCGGCGTTCTCGAGGACGTCGTCGGTCACGTCGATCGCGTGCACGAGGTACCACCCGGCGTCGACCTCGACGAGTTCTGGCCCGCACCGCGCGAGCTTGCGCTTCCGCTGCTGATCGCCGCGTCGGGCCGCGATCAGCTTGACGGCGGCGAGCGACATCCCGACCCGGGCAACGCAGAGCGCTTCGCGGAGTTCTTCGCCGCTGACACGCCGACGATCCTCTACTTCGGCAAGCTGATCGAGAACAAGGGCGTCCAGGTGCTCTTCGAGGCAATGCGCGGTCTTCACGCGCGCGCCGTGATCGTCGGGTTCGGCGACTACAGGGCGACGCTGCAGGCGCAGGCCCCGCCGGGGACACTCTTCACCGGGGCGCTCGAGCACCGGCACCTCGTACACCTGCTGCCGCTCGTCGACGTCGCCGTCGTGCCCTCGATCTTCCCCGAGGCGTTCGGGATGGTCGCCGCCGAGGCCGCGGCCGCCGGGGTGCCGCCTGTGGTCGCCGATCACTCCGGCCTCGCCGAAGTCGCGGCCGGCGTCGCGCACGAATACCCGGTCGACCGCCGCGGGCTCGTCTCGTTCCCGACCGGAGATGCAGGCGCCCTTCGGCAGCGCCTGCGCACGCTGCTCGAGCTCCCGACCGCCGAGCGGCGCGAGCTCGGCCTTGCCGCCCGCGCCGCGGTGGCGCGGAACTGGAGCTGGGAGCGCGTGGCCGAACACTTGCTCGAGCCGTTCGCAAGCTGAGTCGCGTGAACGCAGCGCGCGACGAGCTCTTCGGAGGGGACCGTCGGAAGGCGGTCGCCACGCTGCTCATCGGGACCGTCATCGTCGCCGTTGCCGTCTTCTTCATCGGCCAGGTCGCGAGCTTCCCGAAGATGCTGCGTGCGCTTCGACACGCCGGCAAGGTCTGGTTCGTGGTCGCGCTCGCCGGCGAGGTCGTGGCCTACCT
Organism: Gaiellaceae bacterium; assembly: GCA_035257065.1. Lineage (GTDB taxonomy): Bacteria > Actinomycetota > Thermoleophilia > Gaiellales > Gaiellaceae > Palsa-739. The sequence continues at coordinate 4,354 of DATEXK010000020.1, forward strand.
CGGGTACATCGCCGCATATCGCGACATTGCGCGCGTCGACGGCGGGCCGCGGTTCCGGTTCTGGACCGTGACGCGCATCGTGGCCGTCGGCTTCGGAGCATTCGTCGCCGGCTCCTCCTTCGGAACGCTCGGAGTCGACTACTGGGCACTCCACAAGGCAGGCGAGGCGCCTCATCGCGCCGTGCGGCGGGTCCTCGCGTTGAACACGCTCCAGTGGGGAGTGCTCGCAGTTGCAGCCACGGTCGCGGGCGCGCTGCTGCTCGTCGGAATCGAATCCGGCGCGCCCCTGTCGATGGAGCTTGCCTGGGTGACGATTGTTCCGGCATGCATCCTCGTGGCGGCGTGGGTGAGCTCGCCGCGCCGGGCCGGCCGGTTCACCGCGTTGCCTTCCCGCGATGGCTCCGTGTTGACGCGCTCGCCGCGCAGCTGGCTCCGGTGGCTGCGAACCGCGGGACGCGTCGCACTTGCCGACGCGATCGGCGGAGTCGTGCTCGTGCGTCACCTCGTGGTGAACCCTCACCGCTACCCGCTCGCGCTGTTCGGGTTCCCCGTCTACTGGGCCGGCGATGTGCTGACGCTGTATGCGGCTCTGCGCGCGTTCGACGCACACGTGGGGCTCGCCGCGCTGGTGCTGGCGTACACGACCGCGTACGTCGTGACGTCGCTCCCTCTACCCGCCGGCGGCGCGGGCGGTGTCGAAGCAGGGCTCGCGTTCTCGCTCAACGCCGTCGGCGTGGCGCTCGCCCCGGCGCTGCTCGCCACGCTCGTCTACCGCTTCTTCACACTCTGGCTGCCGATCGCGATCGCCGCGGTTGCGCTCACGCAGGTCGACGATCTGGCCGAGGAACTGCCGCTCGTCGAGCGGGAGCCTGCCACGGGCTAGGTGCGGCCGTCTAGGCTTGGCCCGTGGGCGAGGAGCAGAAGGTCGGCTACGAGGAGCTGCTCGCGACGTCGCGTGCGGCCTTCGAGACGTCGACGGACTTCACGCTCGCGGTCGAGGAGGAGTTCGCGCTGCTCGACCCGGCGACGCTCGAGCTCGTCAACCGGTTCGAGGAGCTCCAGCAGGCGGCGCAGGGAACGGAGCTCGGGCCGCACCTCGTCGGCGAGCTGATCGCGTCCGAGGTCGAGGTGCACACCGGTCGCTGCGAGACGTTTGCCGAGGCGGCCGAGAAGCTGGGGCTGCGGCGCGCACAGCTGCGCGCGCTCAGCGACGGACTCGGCGTCGGTCTCTCGGCGACCGGGACGCATCCATGGAGCCGCTGGCAGGACCAGCGCATCATCGACACGCCGCACTACCGTCGCAACGACGAGCTCCTGCGCTACGTCGTCTGGCGGAACAACACCTTCGGCCTTCACGTGCACGTCGGGATCAACGGCCCGGACCGCGCGATCAAGGTAACGAGTGCGTTGCGGAACTACCTACCGGAGTTGCTGGCGCTCTCGGCCAGCTCGCCTTTCGTGGAGGGCGTTTTGACGCACCTGCATTCGGCGCGGACGCAGATCTTCACGCGCATGTTCCCGCGCTGCGGGATCCCGGACACTTTCGCGGACTGGCAGGAGTGGGAGTCGTACGTTCGCTTCCTCTACAAGACGGGCTCTGTCACGGAGCACACGCAGATCTGGTGGAGCGTGCGGCCGCATCTCGCGTTCCCCACGGTCGAGATCCGGATCTGCGACGCACAGCCCGACGTCGCCGAGGCGCGCTCGCTCGCGGCCCTCTGCTACTCGCTGACGGCGCGCATCGCCCGTGCGCTCGACGAGGGCGAG
>DATEXK010000021.1:0-2077 GCA_035257065.1 Gaiellaceae bacterium
TTCCCAATCTGGGTCGCATCGACCGCCGACCTGATCGCCATGAAAGAGCACGCGAACCGCGACATCGACCGCATCGACCTCACCGCCCTTCGCATGGCTCAGGGCGAAGAGACGTAGAGGGGCGCGCCCTCCTCGTTGGCGCGCGGGAGCGCGGGTAGTCGAGGAACGCCGCAGATCGTCCCACGACCCCTACCGCACGGAGCAAAACTGCTGAGCGCGCTTCCGCGCCCTCAGCCCGTAGGCGGGCGAGCCCCCTGCTCAGACGACGACGACTCTCGGCGTCTCGGCGATCTCGACGTCGTAGGTCTCGCGTCCGGGCGCCGACCGGAAGAGCGTGGCGAACTTCTCGACCTGCGCGCGGTAGTTGCCGCTTTCGATGCCCTCGGCGGCCGCTTCCTCGTCGACCCAGAACGTGATCACCACGGCCTTGCCCTCGGGCGTCGCGAGGACGTACGCGCCCTCGTATCCGCGCCGTGCGTGCAGCTCGGGCAGCACGGACTCCTCGAATCGCTCGACGGCGTGCACGACACTCATGCGGAGACTGTCGAGCTCGGCCAACGTGACTCGAGCGATCACCTCGCACCGTGCGCGGGAACGACGGTGCGGCTGTGCCGGATCATCGATGCACCCCAGAGCAGCACGATGTCCAGCGTCAGAAACGAGAGTGCCGTGAGCGATCCCGTCACGAGCGCGAGCACACCGAGCGCTCCCGCCGCGATGCCTAGCACGGCGAGCAGCTTCGTCGCCGCGTCCTTCCCCGGCGAGCCGAGGCCACACGTGAACGAGCCGAGCACCAGGATCGTGCCGGCCGCCCAGCGCTCGCTGCCGCCGATCAGCCAGACGTTCCAGGCCTGGTGCGCCGCGGCGAACACGAGCACGATCAACACCGTCAGCAGAGTCGCCTCTGCGTCCTTGCGCGTGAGTGACATTGTCCTCACCCCCTTTTCGGCACCCCCGATCGCCCGCGCCGGCGCAGGCACCAATCGGTGCCTGCGCTGATCCGGCTACGGGGTTCTCCGCAACGTGACGGCTAGGGTCTCAGCCGCCTGCCTGCTCGTACTTCGTGCCCTGCTCTGTGAGGGCCGCCTGGGCCGCAGCCAGGCGCGCCACCGGTACGCGGAAAGGTGAGCAGGACACGTAGTCGAGGCCGACTCGGTTGCAGAAGGCGATCGACTGCGGATCGCCGCCGTGCTCGCCGCAGATGCCCACCTCGAGGTCCGGCTTGACGGCGCGACCGCGCGTCACGCCGATCTCCACCAGCTCGCCGACTCCCTCCAGGTCGAGGGTCTCGAACGGGTTGTGCTCGAGAACGCCCTGCTCGAGGTAGCCGGTGAGGAACTTCCCCTCGGCGTCGTCGCGGGAGAGGCCGAGCGCCGTCTGCGTGAGGTCGTTCGTGCCGAAGGAGAAGAAGTCGGCGTACGCCGCGATCTCTCCCGCCCGCAACGCGGCCCGCGGCAGCTCGATCATCGTCCCGCACATGTACTCGAGGCCGGGAGCTTCCTCCTCCATCACCCGCTCGGTGAGCACCCGGAGCCGGTGCAGCTCCTCGGCGAAGGCGACCAGTGGATGCATGATCTCGACCTTCGGCGGCTCGCCGGTGCGATCGGCGACGGCCTTGGTCGCACGCGCAATCGCCCGCACCTGCATCTCGTAGATCTCGGGCCACTGCAGTCCGAGCCGGCACCCGCGCGTACCGAGCATCGGATTCACCTCGCGGAGCGAGTTGATGCGCTCCCGCATCCGCTCGCTCGTCGCCTCGTTCTCGGCGGGGAGGAACTCGTGCAACGGCGGATCGAGCAGCCGGATCGTGACCGGCAGTCCCGGCATCGCCTCGAACATCGCCTCGAAGTCGGCCTGCTGAAACGGCAGCAGCCTGTCGAGAGCTGCCCGGCGGGCGGTCTCGTCCTCCGCCAGGATCATCTCCTGGACGACCGGCAGCCGCTCCTCGCCGAAGAACATGTGCTCTGTCCGGCAGAGGCCGATTCCCTCGGCGCCGAAGCCGCGGGCGCGCTCGGCGTCGACCGGCGTGTCGGCGTTCGCACGGACGCCGAGCGTACGGAAGCGGTCGGCCCACGTG
>DATEXK010000022.1:0-5656 GCA_035257065.1 Gaiellaceae bacterium
AACTCCCGATTCAGAGGTCGGGGTTTGGACGTGGCACTTTAGTTATTGCGGATTACCCCGTAAAACAGGCCTTTGGAGCTAGGCGGATTCGAACCGCCGACCTCCTGGGTGCGATCCAGGCGCTCTCCCAGCTGAGCTATGGCCCCTGGGCTGGGCGCAAGTTTAGCCGGACACCGGCGCGGCCGCGGCGTGCGCGCGCTCCATCAGCTTCCCGTCGCGGATCGTCTTCTCCATCTCCTTCGACTCCTCGCGGTACCAGCTGCCGTCCTCGAACTCGATCGCCGGGTAGAGGCTCTGGCCCGTGTGCTCGGCCAGCTCGTCGCGCTTGCTGCGGCGCAGAGGCCCGGGCGCGAGCTCGTAGTCGATCCCCATCTCCTTGAGCGCCACCTCGATCTTCCAGCACGGATGCGCGCCGATCTTGACCCACTCGGTCCTACAGCGGTGCAGCTTCACGGCCATCTGGCTCTCCTTTGGTGCTCATGAGCTCCCCGGCGCGGATCGTCCGCGCCATGTCCTTCGACTCCTCGCGGTACCACGTTCCGTCCTCGAGCTCGATCGCCGGATAGAGGTTCTGGCCCGTGTGCTCGATCAGCTCGTCGCGCTTGCTCGGCCGGCTCGGGCCGGGCGCGAGCTCGTAGTCGATGTCCATCTCCTTCAGCGCCTTCTCGACCCTCCAGCAGGGGCCGGTCTTGAGCCACTCGTGCCTGCAGCGGTGCAGCTTCACAGCCATGTGGTCGCTTTCCGTTGACGTCCCTACGATACGCCGGTGCTGGCGGTCGTCCTAGACGCAGACGGGCAACCGCGGATCGCGGATGCGCCAGAGCCCGACCCGTCGCTCGAGGTGCTCGCCTGCGGGTTGTGCGGCTCGGACGTGGAGAAGCTCGGGCATGCGCCCGCCGGGACAGTCCTCGGCCACGAGGTCGTCGTGCGGACGGCGTCGGGGCGGCAGGCGCTGGTCCATCACCGGCCGTGCGGCTCGTGCGAGCGCTGCCGCGCCGGCCACGAGTCGACGTGTGAGCGCTTCGCACAGCCGACGATCGTGCCCGGCGGCTTCGCGGAGCGCGTGCTCGCAACCGAGGGCGTCGAGATCCCCGACGGCGTCGACGATGCCCGCGCGACCATGGTCGAGCCGCTCGGTTGTGTCCTGCGCGGAGCCGAACACGTGCCGCGCGGTCGCGTGCTCGTCGTCGGCAACGGTTTCGTCGGGCGGCTCTTCACCGCAGTGCTCGAGCGCCGCGGCGATGAGGTGTTCGCAATCGACGCCGACCCACGGCGTTCCGGCCGCGCGCCGGACGGGCCGGTCGACGCGGCCGTCGTCTGTGCGGGAGCGGGCGCCGATGCGGCGCTCACGGCTGTCGAGCCCGGAGGCACCGTGCTTCTCTTCTCGGACGCCGGCGCGCTCGCAGCCGAGCAGGTGTACCGCCGCGAGCTGACCGTGGTCGGCTCACGCTCGGCGACGCCGGAGACGATGCGCGCCGCCGTGTCGCTGCTGCCCGCGCTCGACCTGCCGGAGCCGCTTGTGCTGCCGCTCGCGCGCTTCGCCGAGGGGCTCGACCTGTTCCTCCGTCGCGAGACGCTGAAGGTCGTGTTCGTCCCGTGAGAGCGGCGCGTTTCCACGGCCCCGGCGACCTGCGAGTCGAGGACGTTCCAGATCCTCGGCCCGGCCCGGGCGACGTCCTCGTGCAGGTCGACGTCGCGCTCACCGACGACACCGACCTGAAGGCGTACCGGCGCGGGCATCCGCTGCTGCTCTCGAAGCTGCCGTCCCTGTTCGGGCACGAGTTCTGCGGAACCGAGGTCGCAACCGGGCGGCGCGTCGTCGCGGCGAACTCGGCGCCGTGCCGCTCGTGCGCGGCGTGCGTGCGCGGCGCCGACGCGCAGTGCGAGAACCTGCTGCCGCTGCTGAACGGGGCGTACGCCGAGCTGCTCGTCGTCCCGGCGCGGATCGCGGGCACGAACCTGCATCCGGTGCCGCGGTCGCTCGCGTCCGAAGTGGCCGCGCTCATGGAGCCGCTCGCGTGCTGCCTGCACGGCGTCGAACGCGCGGAGGTGCGCGAGGGACAGACGGTCGCGGTGCTCGGCGCAGGACCGATCGGGCTGATGCTCTGCGCGTGCATTTCAGATGCCGGGGGCAAACCGGTGCTCGTCGGCGGGCGTGCGCAGCGTCGCGCGCTCGGCCCCGACTTCGGCGCGGTACCGGGCGACGGCGCCGGGGCCGACGTCGCGATCGAGGCGACCGGCACCGCGAAAGGCTGGCGCGACGCGGTCGCACTCGTCCGCCGCGGCGGCACTGCGGTCGCTTTCAGCGGGCTCCCCTCGCGGACGGAGGTCCCGCTCGACGCACGGCGGATCCACTACGAGGAGCTGACCCTGCGCGGCGCGTTCCACCACACACCGGCCACCGTTCGCGCAGCGCTCGCCTTCCTCTCGAGCGGCGCGCGGCCGTGGGACAAGCTCCTGACGCACGAGATCTCACTCGAAGGACTGCCGGCGCTCTTCGCCGACCCGCCGGAGGGCTACCTCAAGGCGATCGTCAGGCCGTGAACAGCGTCAGGTCGGGCTCGCGCTCACCTCTGAGCAGCGCGAGGTCGACCTCGGCGCAGCGGATGCCACGCGATTCCGCGAGCGTCACCGCCTGCGGCTTGAACTTCTGCGCGGCGAGGATGCCGCGACAGCCGGCCTTGGCGGGATCGGCGCGGATGAAACCGAGATACCGGGTGAGCTGCTCGACCGCCTCGATCGTCCCGAGGCGCTTGATCTCGACGGCGACCCATTCGCCGTCCTCGTCCTGGCACATGAGATCGACGGGGCCGACCTCGGTCGCCCATTCGCGCCGCACGAGCGTCAGCTCCTCGCCGAGCGCGGCGGGCGCCGCGGCGAGCTCTTCCTGGAGGTGACGCTCGACGCCGTCCTTCTGGAGCGCCGCCGACTCGCCCATGTCGTGGACGACGTCGCTCAGCACCTCGACGAGCCGGATCTCGAGCACGTCCTCGGTCTTGAGCTTGCGCACGACGAGCCGCTCGCCCTCGTCCTCGACGAAGGTCGGGGCGGTCATCCAGTTGAGCGGCTTTACCTTAGAGCCCCCGCCGTCAGACCAGATCATGAAGGTGCCGTCGTCCTTCAGCATCAGGAGCCGGACGGCTTCAGGCAGATGGGTCGTAGCGCGGCCGGTGTAGGTGACCTCGCAGCGGGCAACAATTAGGCGCACGGTGCGGGACACTACTGTCCGCCTCGGACATGTCACACGGTCGAGCTGTAGCTTGCAGCTTCCTCGGGACTCTCGCAGGTGTTGACCTCGATTCGAGGACGTCCGAGGGGGACGGCGCTCGGCTGGGCGAGCGTTCGCGAATGACGCCAGACGGGTTACGGGTGAGCTAACCCGACCGCCGAGCCTTCGGAGGCGGGTAGAACCATCTGGCGATCGTGGCCGACGTCCAGCCAATCATCCATCCCCCGAAGACGATGAGGACGGTGTGGAACGTGTGCGGCGTACCCACGATCGCAACGACCGGCAAGAGGACCGCCCAAGCGACGGCGCACCCGATCGCGTACGTGGTGTAGGTGTGCAGGCGTAATCGCATCTCTCGAGTATTGCTGAGCTGGCTCGCCCGGCGTATTGCCCCTCAGGTGCGCCAGCGTTCGGGAGTGTCACCCGAAGATCGGGCGAGTCCTTAGCTCAGCTGGCGGAAAAGGGATGCCATGTCGGAGCAGATCCACTCTTCGGCGAAGAGACCATCTTCGACGCGGTAGAACTCGTGACTGACGTAGTGGATCGTGCGGCCGGTAGCGGGGATGCCTTGGAACTCGCCCTGGTGGGTGCCGCGAAAGCTTACGCGTATGGCGACTTTGTCCTCAGCTGCGACGAGGTCGTCCACCTGTGCTTCGAGGTCGGGGAACGCGTGTCTCATGAGTTCGAAGCCCTGCCGCCAGGTCTCGCGTCCGTGGAGCGGCTCCTGCATCTCCGCGTAGTGGATCACGATGTCCGGCGCCACGACAGCGAGCAGTCTTTCGGTGTCGCCGGAGTTGAGTGCCTTGATTGACTCGAGTACGAGCGCCGCGTTTGCCTGAGCCGTTCCTGATTCCGAAGTCATCAGCGCCCCTTTCTGTCGCGATGCGGCCCGGCGACACCCTCGGGTCTTGCCTACGTCCGAGCATCTGATTACCTTACTTCACTATAGACCATCTTCATCATCAGTATGAGGACGTCCTCGACCGTGTCTTGGAGCTCGTCGTGCTGCTGGACGACGACATGACGCAGGCGCTTGGGGCGCTCGGCTTGACTCGCTCCCGAACCCATCTGCTTTGGGAGCTCAGGCGGGGCCCGGTTACGCAGAGTGTGCTCGCCACCTCGCTAAAGGTCACACCGCGCGCGGTGACAGGGCTCGTGGACGCACTCGCCGCCGACGGCCTCGTGACGCGTGAGCCGCATCCGAAGGATCGGCGAGCAACGCTGGTGACCCTCACCTCAAGAGCGGAAGGGCTCGTCGCCCAGCTTGAGCGAGATCACAAGACGCTCGCGCGCGCGCTCTTTGCCCCGATGCCTGCGACCGAGTTCGACTGCTTTGCAAGTGGGCTCGACGAGGTCATCGCCAGCCTGCGCGCACACCTAGCAACCACCGCCGCCAAGTCGCGGCTCACCGGACGGTAGAACCCCGCGCTGCGCGAGTGTCCTTTCACTTGATGAGGAGTGGACGCAAAGTCACAGGCCGTGGGATCTATGCCCTCGTGGTCTGAGGCAGGGCTTACCGCACCTTTTGTCGGGCCACTTCCGTTCCCGCCGCGTTGAAGGCGACGACGAATGCGTCTTTGATCTGGGTCGAGTCGGTCGGCGCGAGCTCCCCGATGAAGTTGTCATTCGCGAAGGCAAGCGCTGTTGTCGCGCCGTCGACTTGCACTTCGACGCGCACGGCGTCGAGGGAGGGATCGACTTGTCCGGTCACGAGGTGGTCATAGTTTCCGTGATCGAGTCCGGATGAGGACATGACGTTCAGCGGATGCTGGGCCGAGGTCTGCTTCGTCGCTCCGCAGAAGACGGCGCCGCCTGGGAGACCGTCCGTGGGCATCGGCACTGGTGCGATGACGCGGCAGGTCGTATCGCTGCCGCGGTTGGGAGTCGCATAAAGGGCGACGGTCGTGCCGGCGGTGAAGATGCCGTGGTCGTAGTGGAGCATCATCTCGACGAGCTTCCGCGCCTTCGAAAGTACGGGTGCCATCGGGATGGGCTCCGTAGAGACACACGCACCGGCATTGAGCGGTGAAGCCCAGCGGGTTTGCCCCGCCTCGGTCGAACTGGGCGATGGACCAAAGTTCAAGCAGACGCTTGCGAGCGTCTTTCCGTTCGAGTCAAGGACGACGGCAGAGCCCGCACCGTTGTCAAGCGCACTCCAGCGATCCTTCGGCAGGTCGGCAATAAAGAAGCCGCCGGGCTGGAGGGTCACCCTGAGCGAAGCTCCAACAGCGTCGCTCATGTCGAGTGTTGTCGCGCGCTCGTCCGTGAAGCGGCCGTAGATGACCCAGCGAGGATCCGGTGCTGGACGCGCGTAGGCGCGCACCTCATCGGTCAGCTGGTATTCGCAGGAGAAACCGATGTCGGCTGAGCCAGGGACTGCCGGGATCAGGCAGTAACCGTCCTTCTTGCCGACCGGAGCGGCTACAA
>DATEXK010000023.1:0-2072 GCA_035257065.1 Gaiellaceae bacterium
GACGACCTATAAGGAGAATGTGCCTGAGGGGCCGCAGGTTGCTCAGGTGATCGATCAGCTGGTTCGTGATGGGAACAAGATCATTTTTGCGACGTCGTTTGGGTTTCAGCCGGCGATGGATGCTGCGTCGAAGAAGTATCCGGATGTGAAGTTCGAGATGTCGACGGGGACGATCATCCATAAGAACATGGCTGAGTATTACGGTGCGGGTGAGGATGCGATCTATCTCTCCGGGATCGCCGCGGGTGCTGCGTCGAAGTCGGGTGTTGTCGGCTATGTGGTGCCGTTTGCGATTCCTGAGGTGATCCGGCACACGAACGCGTTCACGTTGGGGGTGCAGAAGGCGCATCCGGGTGCGACGGTGAAGATCATTTGGACGAATTCGTGGTTTTCGCCGGATAAGGAGAAGAAGGCGGCCGAGAACTTGAAGTCGGCGGGTGCTGATGTGATCGGTCAGAACGTCGATAGCCCGTCGGCGGGCCAGTATGCGGAGTCGGCGGGGGTGCCGTGGGTTGGCTATGACTCGAATGCGCAGAAGTTCGCGCCGAAGTCGTGGCTGACGGGTGCGGTCTATAACTGGGGCCCCTATTACTTGAAGCGCACGAGTGCTGCGATGAACGGGACCTGGAAGACCGGCAACTATTACGGCAGCTTGAAGGATGGCTTCACGCTGCTGGCGCCGTACGGGAAGGGTGTCTCTGCGTCGACCAAGGCGCTGATCGCCAAGCAGAAGGCGTTGATCGTCTCGGGCAAGTGGAACGAGTTCTCCGGCCCGATCTATGACCAGAAGGGCAAGCTGCGGATCAAGCCGGGCCACCGCCCGAGCTTCAACGACCTCTACTCGATGAGCTACCTCGTCAAGGGCGTCATCGGGAGCCCGAAGGGCTAGGCGCGAATCGGGGCGGGCGAGGCTCGGTCTCGCCCGCCCCTTTTCTGTGCCCCCACCTATGACTGCGGCAGTCGAGCTCCGGGGCATCACGAAGCGGTTCCCGGGCGTCGTCGCAAACGACGCCGTCGACTTCACTGCCGTCGAGGGAGAAGTGCACGCCCTGCTCGGCGAGAACGGCGCCGGCAAGTCGACGCTCTCGAACATCCTCACCGGCCTCTACCGGCCCGACGACGGCGAGATCCTGATCGGCGGGAAGCCGGTGTCGTTCAGCTCGCCGCGGGACGCGCTCGCTGCCGGCATCTGCATGGTGCACCAGCACTTCCGCCTGGTCGCGCCGTTCACCGTGGCCGAGAACGTGATCCTCGGCGACCATCGCGGCGAGGGCAAGAAGTTCATGGTCCACCCGCGCGGGATCGAGCGCCGGGTCGCCGAGCTCGGCGAGCGGTATCGCATCGCTGTCGATTCCCGTGCGCGTGTCTGGCAGCTGTCGCTCGGCGAGCAGCAGCGCGTCGAGATCCTCAAGGCGCTCTACCGGGAGGCGCGGATCCTGATCCTCGACGAGCCGACCGCAGTGCTGACGCCGCAGGAGGCGGACTCGCTGTTCGTGACCCTCCGCGTGATGGCCGAGGAAGGGCGGACGATCATCTTCATCTCGCACAAGCTGCACGAGGTGAAGGCGGTGTCCGACCGCGTCACGGTGCTGCGCGGCGGGAAGAACGTGACAACTGTTGAGACAGGAAGTGCGACGCCGCGCTCGCTGGCCGCACTGATGGTCGGGCGCGAGGTCTCGATCACCGAGCGCGTGGAGCGCGAGACCGCGATCGGCATGCCCGTGCTCGAGGTGCGCAACCTCTGGAGCCCGGGTGACCGCGGCGGCGATGCGCTGCAGGGTGTGTCGCTGACGGTGCGCGCGGGCGAGATCCTCGCGATCGCCGGTGTCGCGGGCAACGGCCAGCGCGAGCTCGCCGAGACGGTGACGGGCATGCGGCCGACCTCGCGCGGCGAGGTGCTCGTCGACGGGCACAGGCTGAGCGGTGGCGATGCGCGTGAGGCGATCCGCGCCGGTGTGGCGCACGTGCCGGAGGACCGGCTGCACACCGGTGTCGCGCCCTCGCTCTCGATCGCGTCGAACGTCGTGCTGAAGTCCTACCGCCGCGGCGGCGCGCTGGCGAAGGGGCCGCTG
>DATEXK010000024.1:0-7649 GCA_035257065.1 Gaiellaceae bacterium
ATGATCGTCGCCGGATTCGAGTTGATCACGATCGTGCGGTAGCCGTCCTCGCGCAGCACCTTCAGCGCCTGACAGCCCGCGTAGTCGAATTCGGCCGCCTGGCCGATCACGATCGGTCCGGAGCCGATCAGGCAGATCGTCTGGATGTCTGTGCGCTTCGGCATCAGCGGTTCGCCACCTCGTCGACCCAGTGCTCGAGCAGCGGCCACGCGTCGTGCGGGCCCGGCCCTGCCTCCGGATGGAACTGCAGCGAGCGCGCGTGCAGGTCGGGAAAGTCGAGGCCCTCGACGGTGCCGTCGTACAGCGAGACGTGCGTCGCCTCCTTCGCGTCGCTCGCGCGCACGGCAAAGCCGTGGTTCTGACTCGTGACGAGCACGCGACCGTCGGCGCGTTGGAGCACCGGGTGGTTGGCCCCGCGGTGCCCGAAGGGAAGCTTGAACGTCTCGTGACCGGTCGCCATCGCGAGCACCTGGTGTCCGAGGCAGATGCCGAGCACGTTCGTCCGCCCGACGAGGTCGCGCACGATTGCGGTCTGCTGCTGCAACGGCGAGGGATCGCCGGGGCCCGGCGAGAGCAGGACGCCGTCGTAGCCCGCGAGCTCGTCCGCGTCGACGTCGTGCGGGTACACCGTGACCGCCGCACCCGCCGCCGCGAGACGGCGCAGCACCGACCGCTTCACGCCGTAGTCGACGACCGCGACCCGGGCCCGGCCTTCCTCGGTGTACCGGTAGGGCTCGGCGACGGAGACGGCTTCGACGAGCGCCCGGCCCGCCATCGGCGGCTGCGTCGCCGCCGTGGCGACTGCCTCGTCGACGCTCGCCGGGCCGGAGACGACGACGGCTTGCATCGCGCCGGAGTCGCGCAGCTTGAGCACGAGCGAACGCGTGTCGATGCCGGTGAGCGCGACGACGCCGCGCTCGTGCAGCCAGTCCGTCCAGGCGGGGCCGCGCGCTTCGCGCATCAGCACCGCCTTCGCGTGCGCCTTGCGCGACTCCGACCGCTCGTCGGCGACGCCGTAGTTGCCGACCATCGGCGCCGTGAAGCAGACGAGTTGTTCCGAGAAGCTCGGATCGGTGACCGCTTCCTGGTAGCCCGCCATGCCGGTCGTGAACACCGCCTCGCCGCAGGCGAAGCCCTCGGCGCCGACCGAGTCGCCGCGGAAGATCGTGCCGTCCTCGAGCGCGAGGAAGCCCTTCACGGCAGCCGCACTCACGCGTGCGCCACCGAGAGCCGCTCGAACGCGGTGGCTCCGGCCGCGATCGTGAGCACCACTCCGCCGCTGAGCGTCTCGCCGAGCAGCCAGGAGTTCGTGGAGCGCGACCGGAACGCTTCCTCACGTACGCGCCACTCACCGTCGAGGTCGAGGAGGACGAGGTTCGCCCTCGCCCCCACCGCCACGCGCGGCCGGTCGATGCCGAAGATGCGTGCGGGCCCGGTGGACATGCGGTCGAGCAACGTCTCGAGCGGCAGCAGGCCGGGACGCACGAGCCGCGTGTAGAGCACCGCGAAGGCCGTCTCGAGACCCGTGACGCCGAACGGCGCCGCCTCGAACGGTGCGTCCTTCTCGTGGCGAGCGTGCGGCGCGTGGTCGGTGGCGATGGCCTCGATCGTCCCGTCGCGGAGCGCGTCGAGCAGTGCTACGCGATCTCGCTCTGCGCGCAGCGGCGGGTTCATCTTCACGTTCGGATCGAGCGAACGGACGGCCTCGTCGGTGAGCACGAGATGGTGCGGCGTCACCTCGCCGCTCGCACGGACGCCCGCGTCGCGCGCGCGGCGCAGTGCCGCAACCGATTCTGCGGCGGAGAGGTGGAGCAGGTGCAGCGGCTGGTCCTCGTACGCCGCGAGTGCGAGGTCGCGCTCGACCATCACGGACTCGGCGACCGACGGGTAGCCGGTGAAGCCGAGCTCTGCGGCGACCGCGCCTTCGTGCACGTGGCTGCCGTGGGAGAGGCTCGTCTCCTCGCAGTGCAGTGCGAGCAACCGCCCTGTCACCGACGCGTACTGGAGCGCGCGGCGCATCAGGCCTGCCGACGCGACCGGGACGCCGTCGTCGGAGAACGCGATCGCGCCGGCATCGGCGAGCTCGGCCATCTCCGTGAGCTCCGTGCCGCGCTGGCCACGCGTGATCGCGGCGAGGAAGCCGACCGGCACTTCCGCCTCGCTTCGCGCCGTCTCGATCAGCGCACCGAGGATCGCAGCCGAGTCGACGACCGGATCGGTGTTCGGCATGGCGAGGATCGCGCAGAAGCCGCCGGCGGCCGCGGCGGCCGTCCCGCTCGCGATCGTCTCCTCGTCCTCGCGTCCCGGCGTTCGCAGGTGGACGTGGGGATCGACGAACGCGGGTGCGAGCACGAGAGCCGTCGCGTCGACGACCCGATGGTCGCCGGCGTCGACCTGCTGTGCAACCGCGGTGATGACGCCGTCGTCGATGCGCACATCGAGCGTCGCGTCGATTCCCTCGGCCGGGTCGACGACGCGTGCGCCGCGCAGCACGACGTTCTCGCCTGGGCGTTCTCTCCCGAAGAGCATCACGCCACGTCCGCCGCTGCGAGGGCGCGAACTCCGACCGGGCCGCCGGTCAGCACGTCGTAGAGAACCGCCATTCGGACGACGAGGCCCGAGCGAACCTGGGCCTCGACGAGCGCGTCGACCGAGTCGGCGACACGCGGATCGATCTCGACGCCGCGGTTCATCGGGCCAGGGTGCATCACCTTCTGGCCGGGGCGAAGGCGCTCCGGCGTGATCCCCCAGCGGGCGGCGTACTCGCGCAGGCTCGGAACGAAGTTCGCGCCCGGCTCCATGCGCTCGTTCTGCATCCGCAGCACGTAGACGACGTCGGCGTCGTGGATCGCGCGAATGTCGGTCGTCGCCTCGACGCCGAGGTCGCGCGGCAGAAGCGCGGGCGGGCCGACGAGCGTGCAGCGGATCCCGACGAGCTCGAACGCCTGGATGAGCGACCGCGCGACGCGGCTGTGCAGGACGTCGCCGACGATTGCGACGTGCAGCCCTTCGAGGCGGCCGAACTCTTCCTGGAGCGTGTAGAGGTCGAGCAGCGCCTGGGTCGGATGCTGGTGCTTGCCGTCCCCCGCGTTGACGATGTGCGCGCCCGTCACGTTCGCGACGAGCTGCGGCGCCCCGATCTGTGGATGCCGGATGACGATCACGTCGGGGTCGTAGGCGCCGAGCGTCAGCGCCGTGTCCTTCAGCGACTCGCCCTTGTCCACGGACGATCCGACCGACTTGATGCTGAGCGTGTCGGCGGAGAGGCGCTTGGCGGCCAGCTCGAAGCTCGACGACGTGCGCGTCGAGGATTCGTAGAAGAGATTGACGATGAGCCGCCCTTTGAGTGTCGGCAGCTTCTTCAGCTCGCGGTCCATCGACGCCGCGAAGGTGCGGGCGGTGCCGAGCAGGCGCTCGACGTCGTCGCGGGTCAGGTCGGCGACCGACAGCAGGTGGCGGCGCGGCGGCGGGCCGGGCGGCCTGAGCTCGTCGCGCACCAGTCGAATGGAGTTCATCTGTTTTCCTCCTCAGGCGAGGACACGAGCAGGACGTTGTCGACCTCGTCCACCTCGACGAGCTGCACCTGAATCCGCTCGTCCCGTGCCGTCGGCAGGTTCTTGCCGACGTAGTCGGGGCGGATCGGGAGCTCGCGGTGGCCGCGGTCGATGAGGACGGCGAGCTGGACGCGGGCCGGCCGGCCGTAGTCGAAGAGCGCCTCGATCGCGGCGCGGATCGTGCGGCCGGTGTAGAGGACGTCGTCGACGAGGATGACCGTCCGCCCGTCGAGCGGAAAGTCGAGCTGCGTCGCGCGGACGAGCGGCTGGGCGTGGAGCGGCGCCTGGCCGCCCCGCACGCGCACGTCGTCGCGATGGAAGGTGATGTCGACCGCGCCGAGCTCGGGCGCTTCGCCGGCGCGCTCCTCGATCAGGCGCGCGAGCCGCTGTGCGAGCGGAACGCCGCGAGTCTGGATGCCGACGAGCGCGACCTCGCCGAGGTCGGGATTCCCTTCGATGATCTCGTGGGCCATGCGCGAGAGCGTCCGCGAGAGCGCGTCGGCGTCGAGCAGGGACTTACCGGATGCCTCCACCGCGCTCATGTGGCGGCGGGCGTCGCGGGGACGAGGGCGTGCATGATCATTCGACTCCTTTCCGACCTCGCTGGGCCGGGTTAAAGGGGTGCGTAGCGTCCAGCACAGTACCGTGTGCGCCGGATGGACGCGAACGTGCTCGAACGGTACGCGGATTTGATCGTCTCGGTGGGCGCCAACGTCCAGCCGGGCCAGGTCCTCGCGATCGAAGCGCTGCCCGAGGCGCAGCCGCTCGTCGCGGAGCTGGCGCGGGCGGCGTACGGCCGCGGCGCGCGTTTCGTCGAGGTGCAGTATTTCGACGCACAGCTGAAGCGGATCCGGGCCGAGCTGGCGCAGGACGACTCGCTCGAGTGGGTGCCGCCGTGGCTCGGTCAGCGGATCGTGGGGCTCGGCGAGCTCGATGCGGCGCGCATCGTGCTCGTCCCGCTCGTGCCGCCCGGGCTGCTCGACGGCGTCGACCCGGAACGCGCCGGCCGCGACCGGCTTCCTGCGCTCAAGGAGACCTTCAAGACCATCGACGACCGCTCGATCGCCTGGACGCTCTCGCCGTTCCCCACGCGGTCCTGGGCGCAGGTTGTCTACCCGGACGCGACGCCGGACGATGCGCTCGAGCTGCTCTGGCAGGACGTCATCCACGTGTGCCGCCTCGACGAGCCCGACCCGGGGCTCGCGTGGAGCGAGCGGATCGACCAGATCTGGCAGGTCGCGCGGCGGCTCGACGCCCTCGACCTCGACGCATTGCACTTCGAGGGCCCCGGCACGGACCTCACGGTCGGTCTCCTGCCGAGCTCGCGCTTCGCGAAGGAGGGCGGCGCGTCGCAGACGCGCACCGGCGTCCAGCACGTGCCGAACCTCCCGACCGAAGAGGTCTACACGACACCCGATCCCGAACGGACGACCGGGTTCGTGACTGCGACGAAGCCCCTCGACGTCGCCGGCTCGCTCGTGACGGGCCTGCGCATCCGCTTCGAAGGCGGCCGCGCCGTGGAGATCGACGCGGACTCGAACGCCGAGATGCTCCGGGCCCGCTGCGCCGCCGACGACGGCGCGTCACGCCTGGGAGAGGTCGCGCTCGTCGACCGCGAGAGCCGCATCGGCCGGCTCGGCCGCACGTTCTTCACGACGCTGCTCGACGAGAATGCTGCGAGCCACCTCGCCCTCGGCGACGGCTACAACGCGCCGATCGGCGATCCGGCCGACCTGCCGCGCGTCAACGCGAGCGCGGTGCACCTGGATTTCATGATCGGTTCGGACGAGGTCGAGGTCACGGGCACGACGAAGTCGGGCGTGACGGTGCCGGTAATGCGCGGCGGCGTCTGGCAGATCTAGTCGACTACTCGACGGGGGTTTCGTCGCCCGGCTCGCTGAGCGCCTCGATCGCGTCGAGCGCCGGGTCGAGGTCGCCCTCGGCCACCATCACCTTCAGCCCGTCGGCCTCGTCCTCCGGCTCGAGCGTCGCCTCGATGCCTGCGGCCTTCAGCAGCTCCTGGAGCTCCTCGGCCTCCGCGACGTCACCCGCCAGCGCGACCTGCACCATCTGCGTCATCGCTGCCCGATGATACGGCCCTCGCTCCGTTCCTGACGAGTTGAGGTGAACCGCGCTCGGCGTACGGCACCTCGATCAGGTCGAAGTCGCGAGCAACGACCGTGTCCGGAAAGATCTCGCGCGCCTCGCGCGCGAGCTCGGGCCCGAAGTACCGGGTCGAGACGTGCGTGAGCGCGAGCAGCCGCACCTCTGCGAGCCGCGCGACCTCGGCCGCCTCGGCCGCCGTCGCGTGGAGCGTCTCCCGGGCGCGCTCCTTCTCCTCCGACGAGAACGTCGCCTCGTGCACGAGCAGGTCTGCCTTGTGCGCCGCCTGAACGACGCCCGGCGACGGCGCAGTGTCGCCCGTGAGCACCACCTTCCGCCCGGGCCTTCCCGGCCCGAGCACGGCGTCGGGCGTGATCACGCGTCCGTCGTCGAGGGTGAGAGTCTCGCCGCCCTGCAGGATGCCTCGCTCCCGCCCAGGGGGGACGGCCAGCGCGTCGGCGGCGGCGACGTCGAAGCGGCCGGGCCGCTCGTGCTCGACGACGGCGTAGCCGACGGCGGCGACGCCGTGATCGACCGGGAACGTGTCGATGCGGTATTCGCCGCGCTCGAGCGAGTCACCCGGCTCGAGCTCGACGAGCGTGAGCGCATAGGGCAGCCGGCCGAGGAAGGGACGCAGGTTCCCGAACAGGTCCTTGAGCCCCCTCGGGCCGTGCACGGTCAGGCCGGGCTCGTCGCGGCCGCGCAAGGCGAACGTCTTCAGCATTCCGGGCAGGCCGAGGAAGTGGTCGCCGTGGAGATGGGTCAGGAAGATCTCCTCGAGGTCGGGCAGGCCGACGATCGAGCGCTGGAGCTGGCGCTGGGTGCCCTCGGCGCAGTCGAACAGGAGCTTCTCGCCGCCGCGCCGCAGCAGGAGCGCCGCCGGGGCGCGTTGAGCCGACGGCATCGATGCCGAGGTGCCGAGGAAGAGGAGGTCGAGGTCCACGGAGGGCGATTGTAGGAGGCGCCGCTGCGAGCCACCCGTGTGGCACGGTCGAACCCACGCCTCTAGTCGGACACAGAAGCGCGGTCAGGCCCCGGTAGTGCTCCTTGTCAGATACCGCCCGAGGCCTGACCCGCGGTAGATTCCGCGCATGGCCGACCCGACCGTCCTCGAGGTCTACCGGCGCGAGATCACGCCGGAGCTGTACGCCGAGATCCGCGAGCTCTACAAGACGCACTCGATCGCCGAGGATGCGCGCGACCTGCCGGGGCTCATCTCGACGCTCACGCCGGACTGCGTCTACGAGCTCGTCCAGACCGGTCACCGCTGGGAGGGGCACGAGGGGGCGGCGCGGTTCTACACGCAGCTCCTGACGGCGTTCCCGGACATCCGGTTCGACCTCACCGACATCGTGATCGGCCCGCAGGGCGTCTGCGAGGAAGCCGACGTGTCCGCGACGCACCAGGCCCCGTGGCTCGGCGTCGAGCCCACGGGCGAGCGCCTCGAGTGGAAGGTCGTCATCTGGTTCCCCTGGGACCAGGAGCGGCGGCTCTTCCGCGGCGAGAAGGTCTACGTCTCCGGGATCGAAATCCCTAGCGCTTAGCTTCGCTCGCTGCACGGGGGAAGCCATGTTTCCCCCGTGGGCCCCCTTCTTCCTGTGCTCACGGCCGGGCCGTTTCACTGCTGCGCGGAACAAGTTCCGCTCCGCGACGGCTGACGGTGCGCGCCGGAAAAGCTGTCTCGTTTGCCTAGCCGGGGAGAACCAAGGTCTGACCGGGGCTGAGCATCGCCGAGCGCAGGTGGTTGCGCTGCTCGAGCTTCCAGACGCCTTCCCGGGTGTCGCCGGCGTAGCTCGCGAGGGCGATCGACCAGAGGGTGTCCGAGGGCTTCACGACGTAGCTCCGCTCGGGCCCGGCGCCGTGCGACGTCCGGGCGACCATCCCGACGGCGAGCGCCGCGAGGACGAGCACGATGATGAGCTTGGCGAACATGTGTTCGTCATGGTAGAGCGAACAGGCGTTCGTGTCAAGCGCGTCTTGGCTACGCCTCGG
>DATEXK010000025.1:0-3274 GCA_035257065.1 Gaiellaceae bacterium
TCTCGCGGACGAGCTCGGCGTCGCACTCGACGGCGTCGGCGGGACCGGTCCGGGCGGACGCATCGTCCGCGCCGACGTACGCGGACGGGCGCCGGACGTCGCAACGCGTCCCGCAGCAACCAGCAAGGGAGCCGTCAGCGAGCACGTCCACACGGCGACGCAACGCACGATCGCGCAGCGGATGTCCGAGTCGCGCACGCAGATTCCCGAGTTCACGGTCGAGGCGGAGATTTCGATGAGCGCCGCACGCGCGCTGCGAGAAGATCTCCGGGCGGGCGGGCTCGAGCCGCTGCCCTCGTACAACGACTTGGTCGTTCGCGCCGCCGCGCTCGCGCTCCGCGACTTCCCGAACCTGAATGCCGCCTACGAGACCGGTAAGACGTTGCGCTTCGGCCGCGTCAACGTCGGAGTGGCCGTCGCCGGCGAGGACGCGCTGCTCGTGCCGACCGTTCGCGATGCCGACACGAAGACGATCTTCGAGATCGCGGCCGAGACGCGCGCGCTTGCCGAGCGGGTACGTGACCGGAAGGTGACGGCCGACGACCTCGCAGACGGGACGTTCACCGTCTCGAACCTCGGCATGTTCGGTGTTCGCCGCTTCACCGCCGTGATCAACCCGCCGCAGGTCGCGATCCTCGCCGTCGGCGAAGTGGCCGACCGGCCGGTCGTCGTCGACCGGCGACTCGTCGCCGGCACGACGATGGAGGTCGCGCTCTCATGCGATCACCGGGTCGTCTACGGCGCCGAGGCCGCGCGCTTCCTCGGGCGGCTCCGTCAGCTGCTCGAGCATCCGAGCTTGCTCATCGTCGAAAGAGGGAGCGCCTGATGCCCGTGCTCGAGTTCCGTGAAGCGCTCCGCGAAGCACTCGACGAGGAGCTCGAGCGCGACGAGCGGGTGATCCTCTTCGGGGAGGACGTCGCGATCGCCGGCGGCGTGTTCGCGGTCACGCCGGGCCTCTACGAGAAGCACGGCCCGAAGCGGGTATTCGACACGCCCATCTCGGAGCTGGCGATGACCGGCGCCGCGTACGGCGCGGCGATCACCGGCTTGCGGCCGGTCCTCGAGATCATGTTCGGCGACTTCCTCGCGCTGTCGATGGACAGCCTCATCAACCAGGCGACGAAGTACTGGTTCCTCACCGGAGGTGTGCAGAGCGCGCCACTCGTCATCCGCTCGGTCGTCGGCGCCGGCGGGCGCTTCGGCGCGATCCACTCGCAGATGCCGATCTCCTGGCTCATGGGCATCCCCGGCCTGAAGATCGTCGCGCCGTCGACGCCGGGCGACGCGAAGGGGCTGCTGAAAGCCGCGATCCGGGACGAGAACCCGGTCGTCTTCTTCGAGCACAAGCGGCTCTACTCCATCAAGGGCGAGGTCGGTGAAGGGGTCGTGGAGCTCGGGCGGGCGCGGGTTGTTCGCGAGGGCTCCGACGTGACGCTCGTCAGCGCGATGAAGGGCGTGCACGACTGCCTGGCAGCCGCCGATCTGCTCGCCGAGCAGGGCGTCGACGCCGAGGTCATCGACCTGCGCACGATCCGGCCGATCGACATCGACACCGTGCTCGCGTCCGTCGTGAAGACGAACCGCGTCGCGGTCGTCGAGGAAGGTCCGCTGACCGGCGGCTGGGCCGGCGAAGTCCTGTCGCTCATCACCGAGCACGGTCTCGGCGACCTCGACGACGCTTGGCGCATCGCCACGCCCGATTCCCCGATTCCGTACAGCCCACCGCTCGAAGACGCATTTCTTCCCGGACCGGAGCGCATCGTCGCCGAGGTATTGGGCCGGCCATGACAATCGTCTAGGAGGAACCAATGGCAGAACAGAAGATCATCGCAGTCGTCGGCGCAACCGGTGCGCAGGGCGGCGGCCTCGTTCGGGCGATCGCGGCCGATCCCGGCAGTGGCTTCACCGCCCGCGCGATCACTCGCGACCCGAGCTCGGACGCTGCGAAGGCGCTCGCGGCGTTGCCGAACGTCGAGGTGGTGCAGGGAGACCTCGAGGATCCGGCGAGCATCGATGCCGCGTTCGCAGGTGCGCACGGCGCGTTCTGCGTGACGTTCTTCTGGGTCGACTTCTCGCCCGCGACGGAGATGCGGCACGCGCAGACGATGGCGGCCGCGGCGAAGAGCGCGGGCGTCCATCACGTCGTCTGGTCGACGCTCGAGGACACGCGCACGACGCTGCCGCTCGACGACGAGCGGATGCCCGTGTTGCAGGGCAAGTACAACGTGCCGCACTTCGACGGCAAGGAAGAAGCCGACGCGGCGTTCCGCGAGGCGGGCGTGCCGACGACGTTCCTCCGCACCGCGTTCTACTGGGAGAACTTCATCTACTTCGGCGCAGGCCCGGCGCGCGGCGAGGACGGCGTGCTCGCGCTTACGATGCCGATGGGGGACAAGCGGCTCCCGTCGATGGCGTCGGAAGACATCGGCAAGATCGCCTACGGCATCTTCAAGCGGGGCGACGAGTTCATCGGGAAGACCGTCTCGGTCGCGGGCGAGCACCTGACCGGCGCGCAGATGGCCGAGAAGTTCTCGAAGGCGCTCGGAGAAGAGGTGCGCTACAACGACGTCGATCCCGACATGTACCGCGGTTTCGGCTTCCCGGGAGCGGACGAGATGGGGAACATGTTCCAGTGGAAGCGTGACTTCGAGGCCGAGTACGTCGGCGCGCGCGATCTCGAGGTCGCCCGCTCGCTCGATCCGGAGCTCAAGGACTTCGACGCCTGGCTCGCCGACAACGCGGCGTTGATCCCGCTCTCATGAGCGAGCCTGCGCTTACTGCCGAGGCGAAGCCCGCGGGGCGCACGGATCAATCCGTGCTCCTCGCCGGCCTGGCCGTGATCGTGGGCTCGGTCGTGTTCCTCTGGTTCGCGCCCGATGCGTATCAGGTCTACAAGGCGCTGCACGTGATCGCGATCGTGATCTGGGTCGGCGGGGACGTCACGCTGACGACGCTCGGCATCGTGTTCGAACGCCGTCGTGACGGCGAGACGTTGGCGGCGCTCGGAAAGATGGGCGCGTGGGTCGGAACGCGCATCTACACGCCGGCGCTCTTTGCGGCGTTCGCGTTCGGCGTCGCATTGATCCAGAAGGGCAATCTGAGTTGGAGCACGTTCTACATCGACTTCGCGCTTGTCGGCTGGCTGATCGCCGGCAGCGTCGGCGTCGGGTTCGTCGGCCCGGAGCTCGGCCGGATCGACAAGGCCGCGCAGGAGCATGGGCCGGATTCGGCGGAGGTGGGGCGACGCGTCAAGCGGCTCTTCACCGTCTTCCGC
>DATEXK010000026.1:0-2901 GCA_035257065.1 Gaiellaceae bacterium
GCTCCGAGCCGGCCGAGGACGAGGCCACCGGGGAGGGGGGCCTGCCGCCGCGGCGCAGGCTCGCCGTGTCGGGAGCGATCTTCGGGCTCTCGACAGCGCTCTCTCGCGTGCTCGGGCTCGCGCGCGAGGTCGTCGCGACCAACTACTTCGGCGCGACCGGCAAGATCAACGCCTTCACCGTCGCGTTCCAGTTGCCGAACCTCTTCCGCGCCCTCGTGGCCGATGCCGCGCTCTCGTCGTCGTTCGTGCCGGTCTTTACCGACCTGCTGGAGAAGGACAAGAAGCGCGCGTGGCGCGTCGCGTCGACGCTCTTCTGGCTGATGCTGCTCGGCCTGACGGCGCTGACGGCGATCTTCATCCTCGTCGCGCCGTGGGTGATCAGCGCCTTCGGCAATCCGGGCCACGACCGCGCGCTTGCAGTCGGCCTCTCGCGCGTGCTGTTCCCGATCGTCGCGCTGCTCGGCGTCTCGGGGATCGTGGTCGGGATCCTCAACAGCTACGACCACTTCACCGTGCCGGCGCTCTCGCCGGTCTTCTGGAACATCGCGATCATCGTCGGGCTCGCGATCGGCGTCCCGCAGGCGCACACGATGAACACGAAGCTGTACGTCTACGCGGTCTCGATCCTCGTCGCGACGGTGATCCAGGTGTTCCTGCCGATGCCGTGGCTGCGCGGCCGCGACGGAAAGCTGCGCCTGGTCCTCGACTGGCGCGACCCGGCCGTGAAGCGCGTCTTCGTGTTGATGGTCCCCGTCACGCTCGGGCTCGGGCTGATCAACGTGAACGCGGTGATCGACGTCTTCTTCGCGTCGCGATACATCGACGCCACGCTCGCGCCGACCGCGATCCAGAAGGCGTTTCTCATCTACATGCTCCCGCAGGGGATGTTCTCCGTTGCGATCGCGACGGTGCTCTTTCCCACGTTGTCGCGCTTCGCCTCGCGCGGCGACATGGTCGGCTTCCGGCAGACGGTGAGCAACGGCTTGCGCCAGATCGCGTTCCTCCTCATCCCGGCAGCGGTCGTGAGCGCGGTGCTCGCCGAGCCGATCGTGCGCATCCTCTACCAGCGCGGCCTGTTCCATCCACCGCAGACGCCGGTCGTCGCCGCGGTGCTCGCTGCCTTCAGCGCCGGGCTCGTCTTCAACGGCGCGATGCTGATGCTGAACCGCGCCTTCTTCAGTCTCCAGTCGAACTGGGTGCCGACGGCGATCGCGCTCGGGAATCTCTTCCTCAACGTGATCCTCGACGCGGCCTTCTACCACTTGGGCGCCTGGGGCATCGCGCTGTCGACCGCGATCTGCAATGTCGCGGGGACGATCGCGCTGCTCGTGCTCCTCCGCCGGCGGCTCGGACGCTTCGAGGGCCGCGCGATCGCCACGACCGTCGTGAAGGTGTGCATCGCCTCCGCTGCAGTCGCAGCCGTCGCGTGGTTCGTGTGGCATCCGCTGGACTCCGCGCTCGGCCGCTCGTTTCCCGCCCAGGTCGTCTCGCTCGGGCTCGCGCTCTCGGCGTCGGTCGCGGTCTACCTCGGCGCGTGCCGGCTGCTGCGGGTGCGGGAGATGCAGGTGCTGCTCTCGCTGCGCTCGCGCCTGCGGCGCGCCTAGCTCACGCGAGCGTCTTCCACACGGTGATGAACGTCCCGCGGGTCGTCGTCGAGCCGAAGGTCAGGTGCACGGAAGTATCGGCCGCCCCGAACTCGCCGCTGCAGAGCCCGTGCTTGCACGTGAGCGGCTGCAGCAGCTCGAAGGCGCTGCCGTACCGGCTCTTGATCGTCGACTGGAGCCGGCTGGATGTCTGGGACAGGAGACTCCCCGCCTTCGCGTCGGTTACGGTTCCGCGCTCGAAGACGAGCGTCTGCGCACGCAGCGTCTCCCTGCGTCGCTGGAAGATGACCTCGAGGGTGAAGTCGTTCGGCGTTCCCCAGCCGATCCGCTGCAGACGTCCGTTGCCGGTCCGGAAATCGGGCCGTCCAAGCGCCGCTTCGACCTGTGGCACGGTCAAGCCGAGAACGCGGTGCCCGTCCAGCGTCCCGTTGACGAGATCCACCCTGTGGCTCACGGGCGCTCCGCTTGCACTCGACACTGCGGCAAGCAATGCGATGGCCGTGACAACGACGAAGCGCCTCATCGAGTCCCCTCTGGACGCGAGTGTCCTCTCAGCGTAAAGCGCGTCGCGCGCGAGAGTGTTGGCCCTGTGTAAGAAGGCCGTATGCATCTCGAGTCCGATCCTCGGGACCCGCGCGGGTGAACGCCGCGAGCACCCGAGACCCGCTCAGGCCTGACGACCTAACGACACTTGGTCTTGAACGAGTTGATCACTGCCGTGATGCGCGGCGTCTTCGTCCGAATTTGCGCAGCGGCGGCCTTTGCCGCAGACACGTTGTTCTTCACGGTTGCACTCTCGAGGGAATGGAAGTTCTTCATGAGGGAGTCCATGCCGGCCCCGGCATTGCCCGCGGCGGAGGCGCAGCTACCGGACTGGCCGGAAGCCGTCCAGAGATTCTCGAGCGATTTGTCGACGTTGCGACCCTGCGAGTACAGAGCGACGTAGCTCTTGTGCAGGCAAGCGACGCTCTTGCAGGTCGAAGTCGCCTTGTCGACGGCGGACACGGAGAGACCGAACTTGGCCAGCTGAATGCCGACATTTGCGACCACGCTCGGCGGTGGCGTCTTCGCTCCGGCTGGGATAGCCAGGACGAGCGCAGCGAGAGCCGCGGCGGCTAGAGAGGCGAAGCGCACGTGCGGACAGTAGCCCACCAATGGCAAAACCGCATGACCAGTACCATCGCAAGACCCCATGGACCAGAGCAAGATCCGCAACTTCTCGATCATCGCGCACATCGACCACGGCAAGTCGACGCTCGCCGATCGCATTCTCGAGGTGACCGACACGGTCGCCGAG
>DATEXK010000027.1:0-11488 GCA_035257065.1 Gaiellaceae bacterium
GCCGCGGCCGTCCGCGAAATCCGCACGAACAGGCTGTTCAGCGTGGCGTGCTCGGACCCCTGGGTCAGACCCGGGTCTGACCCAGGGGTTCGAGCACGCCACGCTGCGCCGCCTGTTCGAGCGCGTTTCGCGTCGGCGGGGGCATGGGAAAGACGTGACACTCCCGTTACGGGGTCTGACCCGGGTCTGGCACTTGGGTGAGTGCCTGTTAGGTTCGGACGCGATGGAAACGGACTATTCCGACGCGTGCGGCTTCATTCCAACGAACGCCGGCCTGATCCAGCTCGTTTAGCGCAGATCCGTCGCGGAGCCGAACTTGTTCGGCGAGAGCAGTGACGCGCCCGGCCGTGAGCACAGCAACCCAGAAGGGGGCCCACGGGGGAAACTGGTTTCCCCCGTGAAGCGAGCTCGGCGTCAGCCGAGCAATGCGACAAGCAGCGCCTTCTGGACGTGGAGGCGGTTCTCCGCCTCGTCCCAGATCGCCGACCGCTCGCCGTACAAGAGCTCGGCCGTGATCTCCTCGCCGGGATGCGCCGGCAGGCAGTGCATGACGAACGCCTCGGGCGCCGCGAGCGAGAGCAGCGTCGAGTCGAGCCGGTACGGCTCGAGGTCCTGCAAGCGCTTCACGCGCTCGTGCTCCTGACCCATGCTGATCCACGTGTCCGTGACGACGACGTCGGCGCCTTCGACCGCCTCGCGTGGATCGCGCACCGTCTCGACGCCGTCCGCCTCGTACCCCTCGGGTGACGCTGCGACGACGTCGTAGCCGAGCAGCCGACCGAGCGCCGCGAGCGACACGAGCACGTTCGAGCCGTCGCCGACCCACGCGACGCGCACGCCGTCGAGCGAGCCGAACCGGTCGCGGATCGTCAGCGCGTCGGCGAGCGCCTGGCACGGATGCTCCTCCGCGGTCAGCGCATTGATCACCGGGATGGTCGCCCATTCCGCCCACGCCTCGAGCTCGGCATGCTCGTGCGTGCGCACCGCGATCGCATCGAGGTAGCGCGACAGGGCGCGCGCCGTGTCGGCCAGCGACTCACCGCGCGAAAGCTGCAGCTCGTCCGGAGTGAGCGCAACCGCCGAGCCGCCGAGGTGAGTCATCGCGACGGTGAACGACAGACGGGTGCGCGTCGAGTGCTTGGCGAAGTAGAGGCCGAGTGTCGCGCCGGGGAACAACGGCTCCTTCGGGTTGAGCCTCAACTCGGTGGCGAGGTCGAGGATGCCCGCAGCCTCTGCAGGCGCAAGATCGGAGATGCGCAGGAAGTCGCGCCCAGCGAGCCCCGCTGCGGGAAGTCCGCTCAGTGCGCCCATCGTGTCCTCGCTTCCTCGATTGCGTTTGCGACATCCGGCAGCCGCGGCGCAGGCGCCGGTGGGACGAACGTCCCGTCGCGCACCGACGCGGCCACCTGCTCGTGCGCGTCGCGGAACGGCACTCCCTCTCGCACCAGAGCCTCGGCGGCGTCGGTCGCGAGCAACAACGGATCGGAAGCTGCCGCGGCGAGCCGTTCGCGGTCGAACCGCAGCCCGTCGACGAGCACGCCGAGCGCGCCGAGCGCGCCCGCAACGTCGCGGCGTGCCGCAAACACCGGCGGCTTGTCCTCCTGCAGGTCGCGGTCGTACGCGAGCGGCAGTCCCTTGATCGTCGCGAGCAAGCCGGTCAAGCGGCCGATCGCGGTTCCCGCCTTGCCGCGCGCGAGCTCGGCGACGTCGGGGTTCAGCTTCTGGGGCATCATCGACGAGCCCGTCGCCGCGAACTCGGGGAGCCGCGCGAACGCGAACTCGGCGCTCGTCCAGAGGACGAGCTCCTCTCCGATGCGCGAAAGATGCGTGAAGAGCACGGCGACGGCGTAGAGATAGTCGAGCGCGAAGTCGCGGTCGGCGACCGCGTCGAGCGAGTTGCGCATCGCATTCGGGGGTGGAGGCAGCGGCAAGGTGGAGCCGGCGAGCGCTCCCGATCCCAGCGGCGAGGGCGCGGCCTGCACGGCGGCGAAGGCGAAGCGGGCGCGGTCGCGCTCCAGCATCTCGGCCCAGGCGAGCAGATGGTGTCCGACCGTGACGGGCTGCGCGCGCTGGAGGTGCGTGTACCCGGGCATCGGCGTATCCGCTTCCTCGGCCGCGCGCTCGAGGATCACGTCCGTCGCGAACGAGACGAGCGCGGCCTCCGCCTCGGCGCAGGCGTCCGCGACATAGAGACGAAACGCTGCAGCGACCTGGTCGTTGCGTGATCGCCCGGCATGGATCTTCTTGCCGACCTCACCCAGCAGCCGCTCGATCGCGGAGTGGACGTCCTCGTCCTCGGCGTCGACCGTTCCTTCAGCCGCGATCCGCTCGAGCGCCGTCTG
Organism: Gaiellaceae bacterium; assembly: GCA_035257065.1. Classification (GTDB taxonomy): domain Bacteria; phylum Actinomycetota; class Thermoleophilia; order Gaiellales; family Gaiellaceae; genus Palsa-739. The sequence continues at coordinate 2,343 of DATEXK010000027.1, forward strand.
CACCTCGGCGAGCTCTTCCTTCGAGAGGAGCCCGGCCTCATAGAGGCGCTGTGCGTGAACGAGCGTCGCAGCACAGTCGTACGGAAGCAGCTCGAAGTCGTCGGCCTTCAGGAACTCCCAGACCTCCGGCGCCAGACCATCCTGCACGCGACCCGACCAGAGTGTCATTCCGGGCTTCCCAGCTCGAGTGCAGAGGCGTCGAGGTGCAGATGCCGGTACTGCGCAAGCATGTTCCGTGAGTCGGCAATGTCGTTGATCTGCACGGCGAGCTGCCCGACCCGGTCGCCGGCAGTGAACGCCGTCGCGCTCCGCTCCATGCTCAGCCGCTCCGGGTTGTACGTCACCGCATCGCCGCGCGTGTCGACGATCGTGTAGTCGTCGCCGCGCCGCAGCTCGATCGTGACCTCACCGGTGACGACGGATGCGACCCACCGCTGCAGCGAGTCGCGCAGCATCAACGCCTGCGTGTCGAACCAGCGGCCTTCGTAGAGCAGCCTGCCGAGCCGGCGGCCGTCGACGGCGTAGCGCTCGAGCGTCGCCTCGTTGTGGATCGCGCTCAAGAGCCGCTCGTACGCGATGTGCAGCAAGGCCATCCCCGGCGCCTCGTAGATGCCACGGCTCTTGGCCTCGATGATCCGGTTCTCGATCTGGTCCGACAGACCGAGACCGTGCCGCCCGCCGATCTCGTTCGCCGCCTGCACGAGCGCGACCGGATCGGCGAATCGAACGCCGCCGACGGAGACGGGCACACCGCTCTCGAACGCGATCGTGACGAGCTCGGCGTCGATGTCGACGGCCGAGTCCCAGGGGGCGACGCCCATGATCGGGTCGACGATCTTCATGCTCGTCTCGAGCAGCTCGAGATCCTTCGCCTCGTGCGTCGCGCCGAGCAGGTTCGCGTCGGTCGAGTAGTCCTTGTCGGCCGAGACCCCGTGCGGCAGGCCACGCGAAGCGAGCCACTCGCTCATCTCGCGGCGGCCGCCGAGCTCCGAGACGAAGGCTTCGTCGAGCCAGGGCTTGTAGATGCGCAGGTCTGCGTTCGCGAGCAGTCCGTACCGGTAAAAGCGCTCGATGTCGTTGCCCTTGTACGTCGACCCGTCGCCCCAGATGTCGACGCCGTGCTGCGCCATCGTTTGCACGAGCAGCGTTCCGGTGACGGCACGTCCAAGCGGCGTCGTGTTGAAGTACCGCTTGCCTGCGGTCTGGATGTGGAACGCGCCGCATTGCAGCGCTGCGAGGCCTTCGCGCGCAAGTGGCTCGCGGCAATCGACCAGGATGGCGTCCTCCGCGCCGTACACACGCGCGCGGTCGGGGACGGCGGAGATGTCCGGCTCGTCGTACTGGCCGAGGTCGGCGGTGAACGCGTACGGGATCGCGCCGTGCTCGCGCATCCACGCGAGCGCGCAGCAGGTGTCGAGGCCGCCGGAGAACGCGATGCCGACACGCTCGCCGACAGGCAGCGACGCGAGAATGACGCGCGCGAGCGGGAGAGAGTCGACGCTCACGCCGCCCCGTGCAACGACTGGGCCTGCATCTCCTCGGCGAGCTGCGCGCCGGTCACCGGCTCGCGGGAGACGAGCAGCACCGTGTTCTCGCCGGCGATCGTCCCTGCGATGCGCGGATGATGCGCGACGTCGATCGCCTCTGCCAGCGCGCTCGCATATCCGTGCGGGGTCGTCACCACGACGAGGTTCCCGCTCGGCTCGATGGCGAGCGCCCAGCGTCCGAGCGCCACCGCGAGCGCGTCGCTGAACCCGGCCTCGGCGGCCCGCGGCGGCGCGTAGACGAGGCGGCCGCTCTCGTGCCGGATCTTGATCAGGCCGAGCTCGTGGATGTCACGCGACACGGTCGTCTGCACGACGTCGTGGCCTGCGCTTTGCAGCGCCTCTGCCAGCTCGGTCTGCGTGCCGATCGGCCGCTCCTCGACGAGTCGAAGGATCGCCGCATGACGTTGGGCGCGATTCATCGCGCCGTCACCTCCACCAGGATCTCGATGGCCCGGTCGACGTCGTCGGCGGTCACGACGAGCGGCGGCGCGAGGCGTAGGACGTTCGGACCGGACGACAGGCAGACGAGCCCCGCGTCCAACGCCGCATCGATGACGGGCTGCGCGGGACCGTCGAGCTCCGCACCCACGAGGAGGCCCGCGCCGCGCACCTCCACAACCCCCGGAAGCAGCGCGAGCCCGGCCCGCAACCGCTCGCCGTTGGCGCGCACCTGCTCCAGGAGGGCGTCGTCGATCGCGTCGCACACCGCGACACCGGCGGCACAGATGACCGGATTGCCGCCGAACGTGGAGCCGTGGTCGCCCGGCTGGAACGCGCCCGCGGCATCGTCGGCAACGAGCAGGCAGCCGATCGGCAAGCCGTTTGCGAGCGCCTTGGCGAGCGTCACGAGCTGCGGTCGGACGCCGAGCTGCTCGAACGCGAAGAAGCTGCCCGTGCGGCCCATCCCCGTCTGCACCTCGTCGAACGCGAGCAGTGCGCCCAGCTTCTCCGCGAGCTCCGCGGCGGCCGCGAGGAACGCCGGCTCGAGCGCGATCACGCCGCCCTCGCCGAGCACAGGCTCGACGAGCACGAGCCCGACGTCGTCCGACGCCGCCGCCTGCAGCGATTCGATGTCGTTCGGACGCGCGAACCGGGCTCCGGGCATGAGCGGCTCGAACGCCGCGCGCTTCGCGGGCTGGCCGGTGACGGAGAGCGAACCGGTCGTCCTACCGTGGAAGCTCTGCTCGAGGGCGATCACGCCCGGCTTGCCGGTCGCCTTGCGCGCGTACTTCAGCGCGGCCTCGTTCGCCTCGGCGCCGGAGTTGCAGAAGAAGGCCTGTGCGCCACCGAACCGATCGGACAGGCGCCGCGCGAGCAGCCGCGCAGGTTCGGTCCCGTAGAGGTTCGACGCGTGCCACAACTTGTCGAGCTGCGCGTGCGCGGCGGCGAGCGGCGCCGGGTGGCGATGGCCGAGCCCGACGACGGCGATGCCGGCTGCGAAGTCGAGGTAGCGCTTGCCCACGTCGTCGAACAGCCACATGCCGTCGCCCTCGACGAACGTGACGCGTGTCGCCGGGTACGTCGGGAGCAGTGCGCTCTCGAGAACGGCGCTCATGCGACGACCGCCGTCGATCCGATCTCCGCCACGAGGCCGCTCTGAGCGGCGCGCGCGGCTGCAAGCAGCTTCGGCACGATCCCTCCCTCGAACGTTCCATCGCCGACGAGCGTCGCCGCCCGTCCTGCGCTGATGGACTGGAGCAGCTCCCCGTCGTGGAACACGCCGGGCACGTCGGTGAGGAAGTGGATGCGTGCGGCACCGATGCCGACCGCGAGTGCGGATGCCGCCTCGTCGGCGTTCACGTTCAACGGCCCGCGGGCGAGCGGCGAGAGCACCGGCACGAGGCCGGCCTCGAGCGCTTCGACGACAGCCGCGGGCGCGGACGGGACCGGGCGTCCAACGAGACCGAGCTCCGGAACGTGCTCCGCCTCGAGCCCCGCCTCGTCGCCTGCCAACCCGACGGCGTCGGGGCCGATCGCGGCGCACACCGCGTCGTTGACCGCAGCGAGGCTCTCCCGCACGACCTCGAGCCCACCCGCGGTCGTGACCCGGCGGCCGCCGACGAACTCCACGTCGAGCCCGCGCCGCACCATCTCCTCGGAGATCTGCGGACCGGCGCCGTGCACCACGCAGACCGAGTAACCCGTAGCGCGCAGCGCCGCAACGGCGTCGGCCACGCCGCCGGTCGATGCGCCACCGACCTTGAGGACGACGACGTTCATGTCCGGTAGTCCGCGTTGATGCGCACGTAGTCGTACGAGAGGTCGGTGGTGAGGTAGTTCGCGCTGCCGGTGCCGAGCGCGAGGTCGAGCTCGATCGCGCAGTGGCCGTTCGCCAGGATCGGCTCGTCGCCCGTCGGCGTGCCGTCGTGGAGCACCTGCACCGCGTCGATCGTGATCGAGAGCTTGTCGGGATCGAGCTGCGCGTAGCCGCCGTTGTATTTCGCCGAGCCGGCCGCCGCTGCGATGCGGCCCCAGTTCGCGTCATGGCCGTGCAGCGCGGTCTTCACGAGGGGCGAGGTTGCGACGCGTTCCGCGATCGCCCGCGCCTCTGCCTCGTTCGTCGCTCCGCTCACGCGAATCTCTGCGAGCACCGTCATACCCTCGCCGTCGGCAACGATCAGCTTCGCGAGCTCACCGCAGACCTTCCGGATGCAGAGCGCGAATTCGGCGTCGGTCGCAGGTGTGCGCTCGATCTCGCTCGCGCCGTTCGCAAGCAGCACGACCGTGTCGTTCGTGGAGCACTCGCCGTCGACGGTGATGGCGTTGAAACTCGTGTCGACCGCCGGGCGCAAGAACTCGATCGCCTCGCCGGGCTCGAGCGGATAGTCGGTCGTGATGACGGCGAGCATCGTCGCGAGGTTCGGATGGATCATTCCGGAGCCCTTGGACATGCCGCCGACGACGAAACCCGTCCCCTCGGCGATCGCTTCCTTCGGCCTCGTGTCGGTGGTCATGATCGCCTCGGCCGAGGTCGCGCCCCCCCAGCGCGAGAGATGCAGCGCCGCCTTCTGAATGCCGCTGATGACTTTCTCGAGCGGCAGCGGCGCGCCGATGACTCCGGTCGAGAGGACGATCACCTCTTCCGGCTCGATCCCGAGCAGCCGCGCGGTCTCGACTGCGGTCGCCCGCGCGTCCGCCACGCCTTGCTCGCCGGTGGCCGCGTTCGCAACGCCGGAGTTCGCGACGACCGCCTGTGGCTGAGCGAGCTCGAGATGCTCGCGCGAGACGACGACGGGAGCAGCAAGGAAGCGGTTCGTCGTGAACATCGCGGTGCCGGTGGCCGGCACGAGCGACCGCACGAGTGCGAGGTCGCGCTTCCCGCCCTTGCGGATACCGCAGTGCACGCCGCCCGCGACGAAGCCCTTTGCAGCGGTGACGGACACTAGACCAACACTCCCGCGAGGCGCAGGCCGAGCGTCTGCTCGAGCCCGAGCGCGAGGTTCGCATTCTGGAGCGCCTGGCCCGCAGCACCCTTGCCGAGATTGTCGAGCGCGCAGATCACGACCGCGTGACTTGTCGCGCGATCCTCGAAAACGGCGATCTCCGCCCCGTCGGTGTGCTGCACGCGGGCGAGCTCCGGCGCGACGCCTTCCGGCAGTACATGCACGACGTCGCTTCCGGCATAGGCCTCCTCGAGCAGCGACCGAAGATCGCCTGCCGGCTGCACGTAACAGGTGGCGAGCAGCCCGCGCCGCACCGGCAGCAGGTGCGGCACGAAGCAGACCGGAAATCCGAGCGCCTGCGCGATCTCGGGTGCGTGCTGGTGCGCGCCGATCTTGTACGGCGAGAGGTTCTCGAGCACGAAGCCCGCGTGCGAGCTCTCCCTCAGCTGGCGACCCGCGCCCGACACGCCCGACTTCGCGTCGACGATCACGCTCGACGGGTCGATCGCGTCCTTCAGCGGTGCGAGCGCGAGGATCGCCGCTGTCGCATAGCACCCGGGGTTCGCGATCAGCGATCCCGTGGGCGGGAAGAGCTCCGGCACCGCGTAACACCAGTCGTCGAGCGTCGCTGCCTGCGGGTGCTCGAAGCCGTACCACGCCGGATAGAGCGCGGAGTCCTGCAGCCGGTGCGCGCCCGAGAGGTCGACGACGATCGCGCCCGCCGGCGGGTCGAGTGCGGCAGCCCGGTCGTGCGAGAGGCAGGCGAAGACGACGTCTGCGCCCGCGGCGAGCGCCTCGTCGTTCGGGACGAAGCTCGGCAGGGAGCCGTTCAGGCGGAAGTCGAGAGCGGCTGCGGGCTCGCCCGCGAGCGAGTCCGAGCCGAGCGCGACAACCTCGAGCTCCGGGTGCCGAAGCACGCGGTCGAGGGTCTCCTGCCCGGAGTAACCGGACGCACCGAGGATCGCAACCGTGGCCACCTAGGCATAATACTCAATTTATTGCGTAATATGCAAATCAGCCCGCGTCTTCTCCAATCAGGCCCCGCATTTTCACCACTTAGGCGGAGAAGGTCTCGATCACCGCCTCTGCGATGACGCGCATCGGCCGCCCCGAGACCTGGCTCGCCTTGCGCAGCCGGGCGAACGCCACGTCCTCGGTGAGCGACTCCTTCTCCATCAGGATCCCCTTGGCCCGCTCGATCGCTTTCCGCGCGGCGAGCGCGTCGGCGAGGGTGTCCACCTGGTCGCGCACCGCCGCCAGTTCGCCGAAGCGCGCCTGGGCGGTGGCGATCGCGGGCAGCAGGTCGTTCTCGCGGAAGGGCTTCGCCAGATAGCCGAAGACGCCGGCATCCGCGGCGCGCGTGACGAGGCTCCGCTCCGTGAACGCGCTGACGATCACGATCGGGATCGGGCGCTCGTCGAGCATCCGGCGAGCCGCCTCGATCCCGTCGAGGCGGGGCATCTTCACGTCGAGCACCGCGAGATCGGGCTGCTCGGAACGTGCCAGCTCCAGGGCCTCCACCCCGTCTCGCGCTTCGGCGCAGACGTCGAAGCCCGCCCGCTCGAGCATCGCCCTCAGATCGAGGCGGATCAGCGTCTCGTCTTCGCCGACGAGGACCCTCACGGCCGGGCCCGCTGCTGCTCGTCGACCATCGGCACCTCGACCGGCTGCACGTCGATCCCCCCATCCTCGGTTCGTTCGATGCGAAGCGGCGGCCAATCGTTGCCACTCGGCGACCGCACAGAGATCACGACGGGGCGCAACGGCGCCTCGCCGACCGCACGGCGCGCTGCGAGGAGCTCGGCGTGCCGAACAACAGCGGCGCGCAGAGCAGGCACGAGGTCGCTCTCCTTGAACGGCTTCACGAGATACGCGAACACGCCGGCGGCGATCGCTTTCTCGACGACCGCGCGATCGGAGAACGCGGTCAGCATCACGATCGGAATCGGCCGTTCCGCGTACATCCGGCGCGCAGCCTCGATCCCGTCGAGCTTCGGCATGCGCATGTCGAGCAGCGCGATGTCGGGATGCGAGGTACGGGCGAGCTCGACCGCCTCCTCGCCGTTGCTCGCTTCGGCACAGACGATCAAGCCGTGCTTCTCGAGGATGCCGCGCAGGTCGAGACGAATGATCGCCTGGTCCTCCGCGATGAGGATGCGCAGTGGGCCCGTCCCGACGTTTCCTGTCTCGCTGCTCACCGGCTACTCCCTTCGATTCATCGAGCACCGCTGTCGATTAGCTACCGCGGTCCACAAAAAAAGCCCCCAGGAGCAGAGGCTCCTGAAGGCACCAACGCCTTCGGCGGGCCGCATCGTCACGGCCTGCCTGACACGCACGGTACTTGCAGCACCGGATGTGCGCAAGCGCGCGTGCACATTCGCACGTTGTTGTTGTGCGTGTACGTGCTGCGCTACAGTCCTGCGCAGCGGCCTGTCCACCGGTCGCTCCGGCTCCGCTGCCGGCCTCATGTGTTCCGGACGCTGTCGTCCGAGGCCTTTGGCGATGACGCCGATCTCTCCGCCGCAGCTGCGGCACCCCGAGCGTTCGGACTCGTTGCCGCGCTGTGCTCTCAGCGCGTCCCCCGTCGACAAGGACCGGCACCAGCCTGCCCACATTGCTGTCACCCAACTGTCACCGCTCGTCTCCGGAGCCGTTGCCCACGTCAACGACGGCCGCCGCAACGATCGGGGTTTCCACCGTTTCCACCAACCAAGAAAGGTGGCCCACATGACCGCACTCGAGCAAGAGCTCGCAGACGTCCTGACCTCCGCCAGCCTCGACGGCCGGCAGGCTCGGGTCGTCGCCCGCCGCCTCGGCTGGGACGGGCACGGCCCGACGACCCTCGCTGCTGCGGGAGGCGCCGAGGGATACACACGTGAGCGCGTTCGCCAGCTCGAGGACCGCCTCAGGCGGCACCTTGCAAACGGCGCGACACCGCTCCCGTCCACCGAGGCTGCGCTCGCCATTCTCAGAGCGGCGGCGCCGTCGCCCCGGCCGGACATTGCGCGCACGCTGATGGAGCGCGGCATCTCGGCGCGCCCCTTCGATCCTGCGGGCGTGATCACCGCGGCCGAGCTCGGCGGTCTTCGGGTCGACATGCTGGCCCTGGACGGTCTCGTCGTCAGCAAGGCCGGAGCCGCGATCCCGGAGCGGGCGCTGTCGCTCGCGCGTGCGCTCGTCGCGCGCCACGGCGCAACGAGCGTGACCGAGCTGACCCGACGGCTCGAAGGCAGCGACCTGTCGGCGGCCGCTCTCCGCCGGCTGCTCGAGCATCGCGGCGAGGTGACGTGGCTCGACGACGATCGCGAATGGCTCGTCGTGCCGGCGAAGAGCAGCCGGGCCGGAACCGGGCTGCGCAAGATGCTCTCCGTCGCCCGCTCGCTCTCCCTGGCCGACATCGACGAGGGCCTGCGCCGGAGTGCCCGGCCCGTCACGCTGCCTCGGGCGATCCTCCGCTCGATGTGCGAGACGCTCGATTGGGTCGCCGTCGACCGTCGCTCCGACGCAGTGACCGCGACCGTTCCGCTCGACCCGGCACGCACGCTCTCGCCGCTCGAGCGCGAGCTCATCCGCATCTTCCGCACCGCCGGTCCGGTGCTTGCGTTCACCCGCGCGGTGCAACTCGCCGCCGAGGCTGGGATCAACCCGACGAGCGCGGGGCTCTATCTCACGCGGACACCCGTCCTGCAGACGGTGTCGCGCGGTCGCTACGCCGTGCGAGGCGCGATGGCGTAACGCTCTACGAGAGAACGCTGCGCAACCCGCGCACGGCCTGGGCGATTCGCTGCTCGTTCTCGACGAGTGCGAACCGCACGTAGCCCTCGCCGTCGGCGCCGAACCCGCTGCCGGGACTGACGGCGACGTGCGCCTCACGCAGCAGGCGCACGGCGAAGTCCTGCGACTTGTCGGCGGTCGGGATGCGCGCCCAGACGAACATCGTCGCGGGCGGGGGCGGCACGTCCCACCCGATGCGCTGCAGGCCGCTGCACAGTGCGTCGCGGCGACCCTGGTAGATCAGCGCGACCTCCGCAGGCCGCTCGCGTGCCTCGCGCAGCGCGACTGTCGCGCCGATCTGCAGCGGCTGGAACGTTCCGTAGTCGAGGTACGACTTCAACCGTGCGAGCGCGCCGACGACGTCGGAGCGGCCGAGCACGAATGCGATCCGCCAGCCGGCGAGCGAGAAGCCCTTCGTCATCGAGTACAGCTCGACGGCCAC
>DATEXK010000028.1:0-5576 GCA_035257065.1 Gaiellaceae bacterium
CGGCAGCTCGAGCCGTCCGGAGAGCCCGCGCTCACCGGCCGTCGGCCAGACGATGATCGCGCCTCGGCTACCGAGCCAGCCGTCGGCATAGAGGCCAAAGGCGAGCAGACGGAACCGGAGAGCGTCCTGCGGGCGGTAGAGCGCGCCGGCGACCGTGCGCTTGAGGAGCGTTGCGTGCTGGAGCTCCATCGCCGTGCCCGTGTCGTCGATCATGACGGGGCCGATCACCGGTTTGCCCGAGACGGTGGCGAGCCCGTCGTGGCCGACGTCGATGTTTCCGACGGTGAAGGCGTCGGGCACCTTCATGCCGCGCAGCAGCAGGACGCGGTCGAGCGACGTGTTCCAGAAGAGCTTCGCGTCCGGAATCTTGGCTCCGGGGAGGACCAGCAGTGCGGTCGGGCCTACGCCGGATTCGTCGATCCACGAGGGGTGATCGCCGAGGACAGCCGACTTGATCGCGCGGGCGTTCGACTGGTCGTACCTCGTCGCGGCGACCGAGCTCCCGGTGGTAACGAGGAGCGCGAACGCGAGTGCGAACGGAGTCACGAGGCGCGGCCACCGGAACGCGAGGCCGATCATGAGGACGAGTGCCGCGGCGCCTGTGTATGCGATCAGGACGGCCGCCGCGCCGAGGCTGCCGGTGGGCTTCTCGAGCCACGTGAGCGCAAACAGGAACGCGGAGTGCGCCTGCCCGCCGCCCACGGCGTACTTCGAGAGCGGTTGCGCCAGCGCGGCGGCCACGACCGCGGCCGCAACGACGGCGTGCGCGATCTTGAGAGGCCACCCACGCTGCGCGTAGAGAAGGAAGGCGAGCGTCCAGAGCGGTAGGAGATAGAAGAGATAGCGCTCCTGGACGAAGCCGAGGTCGCCGTAGACGACTGCCTGCGCGAGCAGCGCAAGCGTGAGCAGGATGGTCACGATGCCGAACGCCAGCTCGGCCCGACCACGCGGCTTCGTGAGCGCGAGCCACAGCCCCATGAGGGCGCCCGGGACGAGAACGAAGCCCGACGCGAACGCGAGCACGAGCGTGTCTGCGCCGAGATAGCGCGCGGCCTGCGACGGGTGGAAGTTCGGGATGTAGAGGAAGCTCGGGTAGTAGCCGCTGTTCCGCGCCGGGCCGGCCGCGAAGAGACCGCCTGCGATCACGATGAGCAGGGCGAGCGGGATGCGGTGCAGTCGAATGAGCTCCTTGAACCTGCGCTCGCGCAACGCGAGGAGGAACACCGCGAGGACGAAAAGCGGTAGCAGCAGCGCGAACTGCATCCGCGCGAGCGCTGCGAGCGCCGCGACGACGAGGAAGAGGGAGTAGCTCCGCCAGCCCGGACGATCGAGCGCGTGAACCGCAGCAGCGATCGCGGCGAGCACGATCGGGTACGCGATCGGCTCCGACACGACGAAGCCCGACAGCAGAAACGACGGGATGGTGAGGCTCAGCGCCGCCGCGACGAGCGAGTAGCGAGTGGTCAGGCCCAGTCGGCGCGCGAGCACGTAGACGGGGATCGCTGCAAGCGACATGAAGGTCGCGTCGATCGCCTGAACGGCACGGTAGCCCTGGTCGACGTTCGAGAAGAGCCAGCCGGGCGCGGTGATCAGCGGTTCGAGGAGCGGCAGGAAGTGGGCCGGGACGCCGCGAACGGCGGGGAGCGACCCGTGCGCGATCGATCGTCCGAACGACGCGTACATGTACTCGTCGGGGAAGTAGGCAGGGGTGGCGCGATTCCAGGCGACGAGCGTCCGGACGACTGCGCTCACGGCGACGAGTACGGTCAGCGGGGCGACGGCGACGCGGATTGCGACGGCGCGCAGCGCAACGCGGGGCTGGGAGGCGACGGCGCTCACAGGGTGTCCTATCGGCCGTCTGACGGCAGTCCTTTAGCCGGACGTCGTGCCGGGCTGTATCCCTCGACCGGGGATTCCGTCCGCCCGGGCCGCGAGCGTGATGATCGGACCGTTTCGCGCATCCGGGTCGTCGGCGAGCAACTCGACCGCGTACCCGCTCTGCTCGAGCCGCCCGGTCAGGGCCGGGATGGTGAGCCAGAACGAGGTGGGCGAGAGCCCGCTCAGCGGGTCGCTCCGCCCGAACTCACGGTAGTAGCGGCCGGGCAGCCCGTCGACCGTGGCCTCTGCGCGCTCCGCATAGTGGGTCTGGAGGAAGAGATTCGGTGCCACGACGGCCAGCTGGTCGAGCAGCAGCCACGGCCGGGGCAGGTGGTAGAGGAGCCCGACGCAGAAGACGGCGTCGAACCGCCCGAATTGCTCGAGCGGCGTCGTTTCGAGGTCGGCCTCGACGAACTCCACGTTCTCGATGCCCAGGAGCTCTTGCACGAAGCGGGCCCGTGCGATGTTCTCGTCTCGGCCCTCGACGGCGACGACTCGCTCGATCCGCCGGGCCAGAGAGAACGAATGCGCTCCCTCGAGGCTCCCGAGCTCGAGAACGGTGCTGCAGCCTGGAAAGGCGGCGGCGAAGCTCTCGATCCGGCCGTCGTCGATGAGATCGACCTTTCCGCCGTAGTTGCGGTCGCCGATCCGGAACCGGGTGACCCACGGGCCGCGCGCCTTGAACTCGCGCGCCAGCGGGTCGCGATCGAGGAACGGCAGGCGCATGTGGGGCACCGTATCCCCTACGCCAAGGAGGGCTTAAGTCCTGGCTCCGCAGGCCCGATATCACCCACTGTGAGGGATTCCGCATCAGTCGTCATCGTCGCGTACGACTCCGGCCCCGGTCTCCTCGCCTGTGTGGCCTCCGTGTGGGCCGATCAGCCCGATTGGGAAGTGATCGTCGTCGACAACGGAGCCGGCGGAGAAGAGCTCGACGCCGTTGCCGCCGCCGGTCGCGTCACCCTCGTCAGCCCTCCGACGAACCTCGGCTTCGGGGGCGGCTGCAATCTCGGCGCGAAGATCGCGAACTGCGAGACCCTCGTCTTCCTCAATCCCGACACCGTCGTCGCACCGGGCTCCCTGCAACGGATGATCGAGCCCCTCCAGGACGACGAAGTGGGCGTCGTCACCGCTCGACTACGCCTCCTCGACGATCCGGAGCATCTGCACGCCGCCGGCACCGTCGTCCATGTCAGTGGGCTCGGCTGGTCCGGCGAATACGGCACCGCCGCCGACCGAGTCGACGCGACCACCGAGCAGACCGACGTCTCCGCGCCGTGCGGCGCAGCGATGGCGCTCCGCACCGCGACCTTCCACGAGCTCGGCGGCTTCCACGACGAGTTCTTCCTCTATCAGGAGGACATTCAGTTTGGCTGGCGCGTGCAGATGTCGGGGCGCCGCGTCGTCTGCACCGCGGATGCCGACATCTACCACGACTACGACTTCGAGAAGCACGGGAAGAAGCGCTACTTCATGGAGCGGAACCGGATCGTGTTCCTCGGCACCTGCTTCTCGGCGCGGACGCTCCTCGTGCTTGCGCCGCTGCTCCTCGCAACCGAGATCGTCATGCTCCTGCTCGCACTCCGCCAGGGCTGGCTTCGCGACAAGCTCGCCGGCTGGGTCTGGCTCGTGCGTCACGGGCGCAGCCTCTTGCGTCTCCGCCGCCAGACACAGCGGCAGCGCCTCGTGCGCGACCGGGATCTCGTCGGGCTGCTGACGTCGGTCGTCGACCCGGGCATGCTTCGGGTGCCGGGCATCGTGCGGATCCTCAATCCGCTCGTGGCCGGCTACTGGACGCTCGTCCGTCACGCGGTATGAGCGCTCGCGGGGCGCCTCGCGTCGGCGTCGTCATCGTCAACTACAACACCGGCGACTATCTCGACCGCGCGCTCGAGTGCCTCCTTGCGCAGACGAGCCCGCCCGACCGGATCGTCGTCGTGGACAACGGAAGCGACGACGGGTCGGTCGAAGGCTTCGCAACCCGCTTTCCATCGGTTGAGCTCGTCGAGCCCGGCAAGAATCTCGGCTTCGCCGCCGCGAACAACCTCGGCGTGGCCCGCTGCGTCGACTGCGATCTGGTCGCGCTGGTCAATCCCGACGCATTCCCGGAGCCGGCGTGGCTCGAGACGCTCGTCGCGGCGGCCGCCCGTCATCCCGAGTACGCCGTGTTCGGCAGTCGCCTCATCGACGATGCCGACGGTCGCTTCCTCGACGGGACGGGGGACTGCTACCACGTGAACGGCGTCGCCTATCGTCGCGACGGCGGCGCGCTCGCCGGCATCGGCCGGCAGACGGGGGAGACGTTCTCGGCCTGCGCCGCCGCGGTGCTCTACCGGCGCAACGCGTTCATCGCGGTCGGCGGCTTCGACGAGTCGTTCTTTTGTTACTACGAGGACACGGATCTCGCCTTCCGGCTACGGCTCGACGGCCAGCGCTGCCTCTACGTCGCCGACGCCGTCGCGGGCCATGCCGGCTCGGTCACGGCCGGGCTCTCCAGCGAGTTCACGGTGTACCACTCGGCGCGGAACCAGACCTGGACGTTCGTGAAGAACATGCCGGGGCCGCTCCTGTGGCTCTATCTCCCGCAGCACCTGCTGCTGAGCGCGCTCGTCGTCCTGCGAGCGGTACCGCAGCGGCGGGCACGGGCTGCCCTCGCAGGCAAGCGGGACGCGGTGCGTGGGCTTCCGCGGGTGCTCCGCAAGCGCCGGCGGATCCAGGCCAACCGGCGGGTGGGGGCCCTCGAGGTGCGCCGCACGATGTCCCGCGGCCTCAGCGTCTATTTCCTCCCGCTTGTGCTCTTCGCCCGTGCGCGGCGCCGACGCCGCGATCGGTCCCAGGCCTCCGAGGCCGCTGTGTCCACCCTATGACGCGCCGCGTCCTCATCACGGGTGGCGCAGGATTCGTCGGCGCAAACCTCGCCGTTGCACTTTCTGGACGTCATCCCGGCTGGGAGATCGTCGCGTTCGACAACCTGCGCCGGCGCGGCTCCGAGCTCAACCTCTCGCGGTTGCGTGAGGCAGGCGTGAGCTTCGTTCACGGCGACGTGCGCGAGCTCGACGACCTGCTTGCGCTCGACCCGGTCGACGCGATCGTCGAGTGCTCCGCCGAACCGTCTGCGCTCGCCGGGGTCGACGGCTCGCCGTCGTACGCGCTCCACACCAATTTGCTCGGCGCCTACCACTGCCTCGAGCTCGCCCGCCGCGACACGGCGCAGTTCGTGTTTCTCTCGACGAGCCGTGTCTATCCGATCGGCGGTCTCGCAGCGGTTCGTTACGACGAGCGCGCCACCCGGTTCGAGCTCTCCCGTCGCCAGAAGTCTCCCGGCGTCTCCGGCGCCGGCATCTCCGAGGCCTTCCCCCTGGCGGGAGCGCGAACGATCTACGGGACGACGAAGCTCGCCGCCGAGCTGCTCGTCACCGAGTACGCGGCCGGCTTCGGCCTGCCTACGGTCGTCAATCGCTGCGGCGTGATCGCCGGCCCGTGGCAGATGGGCAAGGTCGACCAGGGCGTCTTCACGTACTGGCTGCTCGCCCACCAGCTCGGCCTTCCGCTCCGCTACCTCGGTTACGCCGGGATGGGAAAGCAGGTGCGCGACGTGCTCCACATCGACGATCTCGTCGGGTTGCTCGACGACCAGCTTGCGCGCCCGGAGGCCTGGGCGGGTGCGACCGTCAACGTCGGCGGCGGGCGCGAGCGAA